>JAUIHB010000355.1 GCA_030432465.1 Gammaproteobacteria bacterium | reverse complement strand
TGATCAAATCGAACCATTGCAGTCTTCGTTTTGAGTGTGTACTTCATGCCTACTCTTCCTCCTTCGTTTTTTCTCCAGTCATTAATGAAGGAACGTGACTATCATATCCAGCTGCTATCAGTGTTCGAGCTTGCATCACCTTCACCTTTTCGATTTCTACAATGTTTTTCCCAATGTCAGAAATGGTTTTTGCCGTCTGAATATCCATGTCACCATCTTTCAATTTTTCCAGTGCTTCGAAAAGGTGGTTGTTTAGGTCTGAAAGTTTATTTCTTGGCATTTTTAATTGCTTTATTGAGTTTTGAAATAGTTCTAATTGATTTCTTAATTGGCTTTGGGTATCGGTGGATGGTATTGTCTTCCATGTTTCTTTGATTGCTGACTATCTCCAGGTTGTTGATGTCACAGTTCATTGAATCCCCATTCTTAAATCGGACGTTATAACCCTTTGGGATTTTCCCCTTGTGTTTTTCCCAAATGATTCGATGGAGTAGCTTCCAGTTGCCTAAAGACACCCGAATCCATTTGTACGGTCTTCCTTTGGAATATCTGATCGAGATTGCACCGTCCTCTCTGGTATTGTGTGGCAGATGACCCTTCTTAAAAAAGGTCTCGCTCATACGTCCCTTTATCTCCATCTTCTTGCCCTCATTCCATGCCTTCTGACCCTTTTTAAATCTGGTTTTAGTTCCAATACCCCTTCAAGCTTGGAGAAACCGCAATTCAATATTGGTAGTGAAGCGGAAAGGCTTAATGGAGATTCAGCAGGACTTCCAAAGTCTTCTAACTCAAATAACAACCTGAATTCTAGCACTTCCAATAATAGCCCTAGCTCAAATTCGACACATAATACGAGTCAAGCATCTACGGTGGGGGGAGAGTCTAAAAACTCAGTTACTAATAATGACGCGAGCGAATCCAAGCCCAGTAAAAATAACACCCCTACAGGCTCAAATAATACAGGCTCACAAGGGGTAAATACATCCACTGATAAGACTACAGCTGGCCCAAAAAGTGACTCAGGCCAAGGGGGTTTAAACGATTCAGTTAAATCCATTGGTTCAGAGAATTTAGCCCCGCCTAAATCAATAGGAAAAACATTAAATGAGTTTGAAAGCTCAAGCTCAGTAAATAAAGCAGGCGCTACAACGGGCGATTCTGATTTGGAGGCACATGAAGATCAGGTTGGTGACAATCAAGACGGTGACGAGCAGACAAAAGAAATGATGGAGAAGAAGGCCGCTAAAGATAGAAAAGGGGCGATAATCTATCAGAATCTAAAGAAAAAAGGTAAATTATTATGAGTGTTGAGAAGTTTAATAAATCGGAATCAAGAAACACTTCTTTGACTTCGTTTACGGAAAAATTACGGAAATTAAATTTATTGGGATGGATTTTATTTTTTCTTACGCTTTGTTTATTTCTTGTTCAGTCTTTTATTCTGGCACTTAAACCGCAGCAAGTTTTTGCAGTGGACGATCAAGGGCGTTATGTTGGGCAGGTTTTATTTGATGAATATAAATATCGTTCTGAGGGTACGATAATGTCTGATCTCAAAACATGGGTTATCAATTGTGTCAGTGTTAATAAAAATACTGTTTATGACGATACGAGCATTTGCCTAAATCACATGGAAAATGAATTAGCTGAATTAAGACTTAATTCATTATTGGCTACTGATTTTGTTCGAGTTGTCAGTGAGCGTGGGTGCAATAAGGTTGATTATAGTTTCGATGATAATCAAACGTTTGTGAAATACGACAGAAAATCCAATTATTTTGAATCTGAGATAAAAGGCAACGTGCTTTGTAATGATGTTATACCCGCTGAAAAGCAAGGTTTTTATGTAACAGTTAAGGGACAATTAACAGACAGAACTACAAACAAACCTATTGCCATAATCGTAGATGAATACACGGATATTGAAAAATGAAAAATTTATTATTATTAGTATTATTTTTATCTGGGTTTGTAAATGCGGTTGAAATAAAACCAAGTTTCGAGAATGTAAATTTAAAAGAGTTTACTGCTTTATCATTAAACGTTATGCCAGATACTGGAACGCAGTTGATTTTCCCATTTACATTAGATAACCCAGAGTTAACCCCCAATCTTAAAATTAAGCTATCTAATAGTGATGGTTTTTGGGTTCCAACAACCGAGGCTGAAATCAGCCAGCTTAAGGGGCAAAATACATTAAATATATTGGGAGTTGCGGATACATCAAACCCAACTGCAAAGCATTTAGGTGTGCTGAATATTTCAATAGGTGGATATAATCTATCAATAGCCTTAAAGACCGTTTATGACCCTAGAAAAGTAAAAACAAATATTGTTTTTAATATTCCTGACGATAAGCGCGAACACATGGTTGAAAAATCTGTTGAGCGATACACAAAAGCACTGGACAAACAGTACGATGAAAAATTTAACAATCTTGACGCTTTAGCTAGAAAAAATGCCTTAAATTATGTTGGTGATATTGTTCTAAATGAACCGGATTCTAACAGCTTTAAAATTGAAACTGAGTCGGTCATTAATAATAACAGGCTTCTAATTTTTGCAGATTCTATTGAAAGCTATAATGATAGCTTTCATGTTTTTGTTTATGAGATTGAAAATTATTCTAGTGTTGATTTTAAAATCAATAATTTTTCCCTACTTGGTTTGAATGGAGACTTAGAAACTTTATTTGATGGAAAAACAAACTGCCCTGCGCTCATTAAGAGTGGTGGTAAGTATAAGTGTACATTTACTACACTCGATAAAACTTCTATTAATTCTGATGAATATAAAATAATTCTAAATACTGACAGAGGGGAGGGTGTTTTCAAATGGTAAAATTATACTTATTCATTTTTGCTTTACTTGTTAGCAACCTTTCTTATTCAGAAGGCTTCAATGGGGATAAGTTGCGGAGTTTATTTAAGGCCAATAAAGAAAATAAACAAACAGTATCAGAAAGACTAAAGGCTTCTAGTACAGATACAAATAACTTAAGGCTGCTAAAAAACACAGATTTACAATATAAACTTCCGAATGGTGTATATACAAACGCCATTCTCTTAAGTAATGGAAAGTTGGCACCCGCTATTTCAGTGAATGGTCAGTTGAAGCCCGCCTGTGTTACGTATGACTATGATCTTGTAGAAGGTGTTTGGAATAGCAACAGAATGCTAATCGAGTGCAATATTCCGCAGCAAAAACTTGCAGTTATCGAGGGTGAACAAGTTTCTATTGCCAAACCAAAGGCGGTTGAAAAAAAATATGCATCTAACAAATACCAAGGGCCAGGTTCTTCTAAAAATCCAAAAAAGGCCGATAGTAATATTTATGTCCCACCGCAAAGAAGCAGTACTAAGCAAAAAAGCATTGGGGCCGTACTTGGTGGGAATACTGAACGTTTTGGAATAAATATTGGGACATGGGCTGAATGCAGGCTTGAGCGCCCAGTTAGTTCGGCTGAATCTGGATTTATTGAATTTACTTTAATAGAGGCTTTGGTTGGTAGATATAAAACCATTCCGGCTGGCACTAAGCTTTTTGCGTCAAAAGGGATTAATACAGTAGACAAGCGACTTGAGGCGCGTATTAGCAAGGCACTGACACCAGATGATTACGAAATCGACAGTATCACAGCCACAGTTTACGATATGAGTAAAAGGGGTGGCCTTGGCGGTGAACTGGTTCGTGATCGTGAAGGCGAGAATGGGGCGGCAGCAGGAAAAGCAGTATTGTCTGGCGTTACTGCTGCGGTTCCAGTTATGGGGG
>JAUIHB010000354.1 GCA_030432465.1 Gammaproteobacteria bacterium | reverse complement strand
CCACAGATCACCATGCAAAAGCGCAGGTTTAGGATTATAGCCGACAAAAAATTTATCTAAATGTTTAAGTAACTCTTCAGTTTTTGCGATAATAGCCTTAATTTGGCACTTAACACTTAACGACTCACTCTTTGTTTTATCCATCAACAATCTTAATTGGAACGATAAACGATTTTCTTTAAAAAAAGAAATCCAATCTAATTGCCAGCTATTTTGTTGTCGTGTTTTACCGATATAATTATTATGAAAAAAGCCGTATTTTTTATGGCTTATCTGGTGCAGTTGGGCTAAATGCTTAGCCAATAAAGATATCTCGCTTGTTGAAGCGAATCTTAAATGCTCTAAAACTAAAATACATTTAGCAATATCACAAGCTGTATCAACTTGACCATAAGCAACAACTCGTGGGACTTTAATAACTTGTGTATTAGCTAAAAACTCCAACCCCAGCTTTTCAGTTTCAAACATATCACTCAAATTAAAGTCATTGACTTTAACAAAGTAGCTCAGGTTGGTTGGCTTATCTGGTGAACTTTGAAGCGTGACTAAATGATAAGCTGCATTAATATCCCCTCCACTAATGGGGGAAACAGACACAAAATCATGTTCAGCTTGTGTCTGTTGATTAATTAGCTCAACGACAGCAGACCAGAATGCTTTTTTTCATTCACAGTACATACTTAGCATTGCTATTATTTTAACTGAAAGACTAAATCAGCAGTAACAGGAACAGCAGAAGCAATCACAGGTAAAGCAGCAAGTTCAGCTAGCTTATTGATACCTTCCAATAACCCAAAATCACCCGCATTGATAACAATAGGTCGTACGGTTGTTATTCTGACTTGCTTATCGCTCAGCTTAGATATGACAAAATCACCTTTTAATTCAATAGTTTTACCATGTAGACCCAGTGTTAATGTTTGGCTAGCTTTTTTTAACTGACCTACAGGCAATTTCGTAATGAGATTTTCATCAAACTTTGCTTTAATCACACCTTTTGGAAATTGCTTGATATCAAATAAGTGCTCCTTCATTCGCTCGTTTCTAATTTCAATTGCTGTATCAACGCTGGCTAAATCAATAGATATTTCAGCATTACCTTTTTGCGAAAGATTCCCTGATAATTTATTAAACGTGTGGATCTCAGCTATTGAAGATTTTTTGATAGATACAAAATGAATACTTGAATGCTGAGAATCCAATTGCCACTGCTCCGCAGCCATTAATAATGGCGATTTTGCAGTAACAAAAAATATACAAATAACGAGAGAGATTTTTATTTTATTGTACATGATAGACTCATTAATTAAGTTGGGTAAATAGAGGTAGTTAGGTTATCACCAACCCGATTTTCAGTAAATCGTTAGCCTTACATTTCAACGAGATATTCACAAAATTACTGCTATACTCAACAAATGCCGCAAAATCCAGCAGAGTTTACTTTGCCATTGCAACTAGCGATACTTAATGAGAGTTTTTAAAGCAATAATACTATTGTATATACCTATCTGCCTTGCCACTTTTAGTTTTGTGGTAAACTCAAAAACACAGCTGGAACATCATGAAATTGCTTATCAATTTGCCGAATTACAAAACATTCCCTTTACTCAAATCATAGAGTCGAAATCTTGGCTAACTACAGAAGATGGCTGGATAAAAGAGAGCTTTAATCAGTTAAACTATTGGTTTGGTCCTCAACCTAAAGTGGTATGGGTTAAAATCACACCTGTAGCATCATATCGAACTGAAAACTCTCCATCACTTGATAACTCGTTCCCCGACTGGATTGAACTTGCATCTAGTGGTGTTAGTGCTGCCGATTTATTTATTCAAAATGATAATAGCTGGCAACATATTTCACAAAAAAAAGCTTTATCCACTCAACAAAACACGCGTTTTCTTAGTTTTAAAATGCAGTCTGAGTGGTTCAAAAAAACACTCTATTTAAGGGTTGAAGCTTCAGATAAATTTCACTTACAACTTAACTTTTACTCGGATAGAAACTTTCTTAACAAGCAAATAAAAAGCAATTTAGTTTTTTTTATTTGTTATGGCATATTGCTCGTTATGATGATTTACAATTTAATTATTGGACGCTTTCTAAAAGATAAACTCTACTATTTATACGCACTTGCTATAGGCTCTACACTCGCTTACCAAATACTGGCGCATGGTCATATTCGGCTTTTATTTTTACCAGACTGGGATTTAGCCAATCGAATTTCAAACATTTTCGCAATGTTAAGCGCACTAACCGCTTTTATCTTTCTTTATTATTTTGCCTCTTTTGAGAAATATGCACCCAAAGTAGCTAAATATACAGCCATAGGTCTCAAAGTTTTTGCTATAGGGATTTTAATCAGTATTTTTCTACCTAGTAATTTGTCTCTTAATATAGCGTTGTTATTGGCCGGACCAACGCCTTTGTTTGGCATGTTGACGGCTGCTTGGGTATGGTACAAGGGAAGTGTTACTGCCAAAATATTTTTTCTAGCCTGGATCGCCTATATTATCGGAGGTACGCTTTGGGTTGTTTACTGGTTTGGTATAATCACATTAACTGATAGCGTTGAATTGCCTCTGGCAATTGGTGCAGCACTCGAAAGTATTCTTTTATCACTGGCTTTAGGTTATCGAATTCAATTATTACAACGAGAACATCAATCACTCACGATCAGTCATAATCATTATAAGCAAATCAGCCTGACAGATTCTCTGACACAAGTTGCTAACAGAAGAGCCTTTGATCAATTTCTTGAGGAACTATTGTTACAAAAACAACCTTTTGGCCTGATTTTACTCGATATAGATTACTTCAAAACGTTTAATGATACTTACGGACACCCTGCAGGCGATAAAGTACTTATTGCCTTAGGTCAAATATTAAAATCCTCCATAAGGGAAGGCGACTTAGCAGCAAGAATTGGTGGAGAAGAGTTTGCGATCATTATTATTAACCATGATATAAAAGTAACTTATGACACTTGTGAAAGAATTAGAAAACAATTTTCAAATGCTGCATTTTCTATGGATAAAAATACTGTTTACTGTAGTTTGAGTGCTGGCATTGCTTTTGCCGATACCAAAGAACAAGATGCCAACACTCTCATTCAAAAAGCAGATCAAGCTCTTTATTTAGCTAAACATCAAGGACGAAATCAAACTCAAGTAGCAGAGCAACCTGATGTTGTTAATTATCCTTTTGACTATTCACATATAGATTAAAAACATTCTGTTATAACAAGGTCAATATTGTTAATTATCATTGAAAATATATGACTTTCATGTCTACTGTATAGACGTAAGATCTAATTTATTGATGTTACCTGATAAATAAATACACCTGAGAAACGCAATTAATTGCAAGGAGTTTTTATGAAACGCTTATATTTTCTCACTGACAACATTGAAAGTACTGAAAATGTCTCTGATGACTTACACAGAGCAGGAATTACTGATTGGAATTTTCATGTTCTAAGTAAAAAGCATGAAAGCGGTTTATTTCAACGCCATATACACTCAGCTAATTTATTACACAAGTCCGACATAATCCATTCAGCAGAGCGCGGAGCTATAATAGGTTTTTTTATTGGCGTTTTATGTGCCCTTCTTGTTGGTAATGTTCCCGTATTTGGTACAACCGCTGAAGGTATAGGTATTGTTGCAGTTATTCTATTTGGTACTCTGTTTGGTGGCTGGTTAGGTGGTTTTATTGGTATTCAAACAGAAAATTACAAAATAAAACGTTTTCATGAAGAGTTAGAAAATGGAAAGTTTTTAATCATGGTTGA
>JAUIHB010000353.1 GCA_030432465.1 Gammaproteobacteria bacterium | reverse complement strand
AGTTAATAATGCACTATCCACATCACTATCCATTTGGCAATCATTAACTATTAATTGAACGACGTAAGTTCCCGCAACATCCGCTATTAAACTGGCTTTCACCTGGTTATTTGCATTAAGAATTGCATTACTATCAGCTGGCTTAGACTGAATATTCCACTGATAACTGAGCGTGTCACCATCAGGATCCAGACTAGCAGAGCCATCAAAAACAAATGTTTGATTAAGTTGACCAGACAAATCACTTCCAGCATTAGCTAACGGTTTTTGATTAGGTGGAGTATCAATACTGACATTTACTGTATCAGGCGCACTATCTGTTTGTCCGTCGTTAACGATTAATTGGATTTGATAGTTACCTACATAATCAGGAATAAACGTAGGTTTGGCATCAGCGGCATTAGAAAGTATTACCGTGCTTTGAGCGGGAGCATTAGTGATCATCCAGCGGTAGGTCAGTGTATCCCCATCAGGGTCAGTACTATTACTACCATCTAACTGCACCTGATTCCCATAGCTTAAAGATTGATCTGCCCCAGCATTAGCCGTTGGTGCAAGATTTGGGTTAACAACTCTTATATTAACTAAATCAGGCTCGCTGTTAGACTCATCATCACTAACCACTAATTGAATCTGATAAACACCAGCGACATCAGCAACAAAATTTGGTGTTACGCTGTTAGGCTCGTTTAAAGTCACAGAACTGTTGTCAGGCTTATCAGCAACTGTCCATTGATAAACTAAAATATCGCCATCGGCATCTGAGCTTGCAGAACCATTTAAACTAAAAGTTTGACCAACCAATCCATTTTGATCTTCCCCTGCATTTGCGACGGGCGGATTATTTGGAAAATGACAAACAATTTGTGTCCCATCAGCATTATCAACAAAATTCGCATCAAAAGGTTGTAGTGCTAATGCACTTGCTCTCATCGGCTGACTAATAGCAACTTCAGAGAAAACTTTATTCTTTCTTGCTCGAACAACCGGTAGTTGACTATCATCTAATGCATCATAAACCCAAATACCATAACTTAGATCTAAATCACCAGTCACATCAGACGCATTACAATAACGATTAACACCTTGTTCAACTAGTGCGCATTGAGCCCAGCTAACTAACATACGAGAAGTACCATCACGATAAGGCCAAACGGCACTATACCAACCACTAACAGATAATTGGTTGGGATAAAGATCAATCACATTGGCAATAACTTTAGGAGAATATTCACTAAATAGTTGTTCAGTTTGTTGACCTTGTTCTGGTTGAAGCTCTAACAGAGCTCCGCCTAATACAGGATTAAATTGATGACGAACTAATGTCACTAAGTTACCATTTTCTGCTTGTAACAAATGATCCAATGCAACAAAAGCAGCTTCAGAGTTGTCCATTGTTGACGTACGATATAGCTGCTGCATTTTTCGTGATAATGGATCGAAAGTCAGTAATTGATAATGATGCTTAACGATGGCTGCGCCTTCTTTAGTTTGCTTCATCAAACTACATTGGCTATCTTGAGACCACAAATTTGGGCGATTTAATCCACTAGCAAAACTAGATTTAAAAGTTCCAGAAACACCATCACAACTTGCTGCGGCCTCCAAGCTTCTCTGCCAACGAATAAAAGCAACTCGCCCATCTTCTAATAAAGTAGGGTTTAAATCATGATTTGTCGTGCCATAAGTTAACTGAACAAGCCCTTGACCATTCAGATCCATTTGATGAAGTAACGATGGATTTTCTATGGGGTCAACTTTCTCACACAAATCACCAACTAATTCAATATTTTCACGAGGATTTGCAGGATCCCCCGCATCACGATCAGAAGAGAAAATAATTTGTCCATTATAAGTAAATACAGGGTTGGTATCTTGTCCGCTATTAGCAATGAAGTGGTCACGAATAACACGTTCAATTAACTTGCTTTCAAAGTTGTAAGTATAAATATTCCAAGTATTGTCAGTTGGGTGATTGTCTGCACCACGCGCAGCAAAAATGAGTTGTTTACCGTTTGGTGAAACATTTAAATCTTTTACATCATATTCAGACGAACCAAAATACTGTGACAACACCTCGCTTTCAATCGCATCAACAGCAAGTCCGGTTCGAACTTTTAACTTAGCGCCCAAAAAGACTGAATAAGGGGAATGTAAATCCAGAGGAGATGAATTGGAATCATTTAGCAACTCATTAAAACGCGTGTCATAGCTTAATGCATTATCGCTAAGGCTACGCTCGACATAAGCAAAAGGTATCGATTTAACCAGCTCAATTTCGGTATTTTCGTTTTGTTTCGTCTCTGTAGACTCATCTTTACAACCTGTTATTAGTATCATTGCGATAACTACAGGCAACCACTTTTTTACTTGAATTACGAGTGAAGACATAAGATTCCCCAATATTTTTCTTCTTCCTGCTTTGATGGGATCTTGTCACTATTGCATGCAAAAATACGGAAGGACTTCACAAATATTGTGATATCTCAAAAAACTTTAGGGTAAATATTTACAGGTTGGAATTTGACCAATAAAAGTCAGGCGTAGCAAGCTTTGAACTATATTTTATAGCCCAAAGCTTGTTATTTTTATTTTATCTACAATGCTAAAATTAATCAGCTTGGTATAAATACAAACTTATATTCAACTTCTGTTGAGGACACATCAGCCTCACCAAATTCAATTTGAGCAATACGACTTAACATATCTTGCTCTAAGCTGGTTAAAGAAAGCTCACTATTAACCAATTTGAGGTTAGTTATCTTACCATTAGGTAAAATGACTAAGCTAAATACAAACTTACCATTCAGTTCAGGATACTCGTCTAGTGCTCTATTATACAAAGCATAAATAGCCCCTTTTTTTTCTTCAAAAGTTCTCCGGATACTGTCCATATCACGCTGACCACTCTGGTAACTTCGATACTCAGCAGAACCGTCGGAAACCCCTTCGCTAATCACTCCTTTAACAGCCGTTGATTCGTGGGCAGTCAACTCTGTCACCTCACCTTTCATTAGAGTTTCATTGACACTGATACCAGTTGCTTCTCTATCTGTACGATTTTCACCTAACATTTCGTGACCAACGGTTGCAACAGTTCCTGCTTTTTTACTGGTAATCTTTTTCTTTTTCATACCCGCTAAATTTAAACTTCCCCGCAAAGAACTTAATTCATTTGCAACTTTTGATAAGCCTTGTTTTTGTGCGACAGAAGCTTTGGTACTCACAGGCTTAGTATCTGACGCTTCAGCTTTTGTATTACCCAACTTAGGCTTAGCCTTTTCCTGCTTTGCTTCAACCTTAGGTGGCTTTTCCTTGGGTTTAGGTACGACTTTAGGTTTTTCTTGGACAATCACTTCTTTAGGTTTAGGTAGCTCTATTTGTTCTTTTTTAAGAATCACTTTTGTCTTTACTAACTCTTTTTCCCGCGGTTTCAGTTCAATTTCAAATACCGGTAGCCAAGGCACTACGATAAATAAAAGCAGCAAAACACTCAATATGCGAATGCCCCACTTTTTAAATTGTTCTTCCTGCTCTTTGACAGGCTGCCACGGTAAGGCAAGTTCAAGTGCTAAAGGTTGAATAACAGTGGTACTCATATTAACCTCCTTTAGGTAAAGACGAAGAAACATCGTCTTTTATTAAAAGTTCTGTTTCTTCTGATGCCATTAAAAAAGGTTGTGGTGCAATTCGATTAACAGCCAGTGAAATTTCTCTAAAATCATTATCACTGCATAAAGACATGACTTCTTTTAATAAACTAAAAGATACCTGCTGATCTCCCATGATAG
>JAUIHB010000352.1 GCA_030432465.1 Gammaproteobacteria bacterium | reverse complement strand
ATAACAGCAAACCAGCACCACAAAAATTTCCAGCACGACAGACTTTTGAAGCTTCGCAAGCCATTGCACGCTTACACCAGTTAAATGCAGCAAAAACCGTTTATGCACAACAACACCCAGATGTTATTGACGCTGGTGTTTTCCATAATGATGTGATTTCAGTAGGAAATCAGGATTGTTTGTTTTATCACGAACAAGCTTTTTTAAATACAGAACAAGTGCTCTCTGATTTACAAAAGGCGTACGGCGAAAAACCAATGCACTTTATAAAAGTTCCCAGTGCGGTGGTCAGTGTAAAAGATGCGGTTCACTCTTATCTATTCAATAGCCAATTAGTTACATTAAGTGATGATCATATGGCAATCATTGCGCCAGGCGAGTGTCAAGAAAATGAAAGTGTGCGACAGTATTTAGAGCAGGTTATTGCACAAGATAATCCGATTAAAGAAGTCAAGATTTATGACGTGAAACAAAGCATGCAAAACGGTGGTGGCCCTGCTTGTTTGCGTCAGCGCGTTGTTTTAAATGAAACAGAAGTACAGGCCACGAACCAATCTATTTTTATTAATGATAACTTGTATCAAATTTTACGCACTTGGGTGGAAAAGCATTATCGTGATAGTTTGACTGAAAAAGATTTAGCCGACCCACAATTACTCGTTGAATCACGGACAGCACTTGATGAGCTGACTCAAATACTTAACATAGGTTCGGTTTACCCTTTTCAATTATAACAATCCAATAACAAACACTAGAGTTCTCAATTCATTAAGTTCTCAACTCACTGGAGAACTCTAGTTACTTTAATTTTTTATAAAGTATAACCGATAAAAACTCATTAAAAAACATCTACTCTTTTCATTAAAACGACTGCCCTGCATTCACCGAACCAGGCGAATCGTTACTTGGTGATTGCCAACTAAAGTCGCTATACTCAGTACCATTTCCTGTTAGTTGCAATGAGTAACCTTGAGGCGTAGAACTACTTTCTGTGACACTGATATCAGTTGAAGTCATTCCATTTGCAGCACCACTTTGCGCAGTTAAAGTTCCTTCGTAACTTAAAAATTGAACAACATTTCCTTGATTATCAATAAGGGCGATACCATCTGAAGCGCCATTCTGTAATCCAACAATGCTAAAATCGATGGCACCAAAACCTTGGCTCTGGTTAGCTAACGTACCACTTAAATTAATGGTTTTATAAACCCCACCACCATTACCGTTATATGCCAATATTTTCCAACCACTCAAACTCAAGCCCTGAGTACCAGCAATCTCTACAAACTCTCCTTGATCAGTACCACTGTTATCATAATGAATTTCGTTTATCCAAGCATTGCTAGTTACCGGTGGATTTCCAGAACCACCACCTAAGCCACTACAATCATTATTAAATACACACTCAACGTATTCAGGGTGGTCTATAAAAGGGTTTCGATTGCCTTGATAAGCATACACTGAATCATTTCGGTTGCGTTCCAAATCATCAACCGGATCATCCAAATGCCACTGCAATAAAACACTTTTTAGCCCCATATAAGCGACAGACAAGTTTGAACCTGTACTGGAGTTAGCGATCAGTGTTGTATTATCAGTTAAACGCAAATCAGGTTCAGAATACCCCGTAGAGCCATGAGTTCCTCCTTCATAACGCACAGCTAAATACATTAATGCGCGTGCAACGTCACCACGTCGGCCACTCCATGTTTCCCATTTTCCGGTAGCCCCGCTTCCTGCGGTATAATTAGCTTGATTAGCTGTGCCACCACGATTGTCATTATAATCAGTAGACTTCTGGGTGCAGCCACTATCACAGTTGTTATACGCTTTATTGCTACGACTTGAATTATAATTACTGTTAGAAATAAACAAATGATGGGCATCCGTATATGGATAATTACTACTTCCATCATTTGGAAAGCCATAAGATTTTGGCCATGAATGTTCCCGATTATAGTTAGTATTACCGCCGCCGACTTTTGTATAAGACGCATTTTTGTAAATGTCTAAAACTTTACCTGAGTTGTTAGGGTCTTCATCAGCAACTTCAAGAATATCCCAAGTATCCGTTGAACTGGATGTATAAGGGTATCGTTGGTGATCATCAATAATCTGGTGTAATGATTGATGTAAATTTTGAGGCGTTGATGTATTCACAGAGTTATAATAACCACTGGGAATGCCCGCTAATAAAGCGGGTGAAAAAATCACCACCAAACCGACAATCAAATATTTATATCGAGCCGCAGTATACTGTTGAAACATATTGAGTTTCCTCTATCTGTTTTGTGGAAGGCTTGTCAGGGGAAATTAATCATTGCTTCGTTCTTCGCGCAGACTAGTTTCGAGATAGAGTATGAAAAGCTGTGATGAACAATTTATGACCTAAAAAGAGGAATTAGCATTTTTCAGCTTATTGACATGTATTGTCATCAGCCTGAAACACAAAAATCTCAATTAAAGATAACTATCGACCACAGATGACTTTTATTAACAGGATAAAAGTGAAAACAGGAAAGGTTGCTACTTTTGTTTCAAATTTAATCCTGTTACGCTTGCTGGATAATAAAAAACATCGAGGAAACCCATGTTTAAATCTTTAAGCAACTTAAGCCTGAGCGGTAAAATATTTGTTGGTTTGTTTGGCGGCTTTATTTTCGGCTTTATTCTTTACTGGATAAGCCTGATTTCGCCCGAAGTTCAGGCATTCGTTAATGAATACGTTGTTGGTGCATTCATTATCATAAAAAAGCTTTTTATCAGCGCTTTAAAAATGGTTGTTGTTCCTTTGGTAATAGTTTCCTTAATTTGCGGTACCTGTTCATTAAGCGATCCGAAAAAACTGGGCTCTCTTGGTGGTAAAAGCATCTCGCTTTATCTACTAACAACAGCTATAGCAATTACATTATCATTGTCCCTTGCTAATCTATTTGATCCCGGTACAGGGGTTGTCCAAAAAGAAACTAACTATATCGCAACCGCAGCTCCCTCTTTATCCAGTGTTTTAGGCGGTTTAGTCCCCGATAACCCAATAAAAGCGATGGCTGAAGGAAACATGTTGCAAGTTATTATCTTTGCCATTCTATTTGGGATAGCGATTTCACGGTCAGGTAATCACGGAAAGAAAATAGCTGAGTTTTTCGAGTCACTAAACGAAGTCATTTTGAAACTAGTCACTATCATCATGCACATCGCACCTTACGGGGTGTTTGCAATCATGAGTGTCGTCGTATATGAAACAGGGATAGATGCGATTAAAGAGCTCGGAATTTATTTTGCACTGGTAGCAATAACTTTAGTTATCCACATGCTGGTTACTTACCCCACATTGCTTGTAGTATTTAGCGGTTTAAGCCCAATCAAGTTGATAACCAAAATGCGTCCAGCATTACTTTTTGCTTTTTCAACCTCTTCCAGCGCAGCGACCTTACCTGTAACAATGGAAGTTGCCCGAAAAAGGTTAGGAATAGGAAAAACCACCGCTTCTTTTACCTTACCTTTAGGTGCAACCATTAACATGGATGGCACTGCGATCATGCAAGGAGTCGCGACAGTATTTATTGCACAACTTGCAGGTGTTGATTTAAATATGACTCAATACCTGACCATAATACTCATGGCAACTTTAGCATCTATAGGTACAGCTGGCGTGCCCAGTGTTGGATTAGTCATGTTAACCATGGTACTTACTCAAGTGAACCTGCCATCTGAAGCGATAGGTATGCTGCTAGGTGTCGATAGACTTTTAGATATGATGCGCACAGCTGTTAATATTACAGGTGATGCAACCGTGGCGACGATTGTTGGTAAAAGCGAAAATGATTTTAA
>JAUIHB010000028.1 GCA_030432465.1 Gammaproteobacteria bacterium | reverse complement strand
GACAATGCCCGCCAATATTCAATCCGTATTAACTCAACTGAACATTAATCAATCTCACTGGCTCAGTCAGATTAAACACTATGGTACAAACTATGGACGTTTTGTCGGTACTATTACTTCCATAAAAGCCAAAGTCGAACAACTTGAGCAACAATGGATTCAGGGAATCCGACAATTACAAAAACTTTTTAGTACGACTTAACTCAAAAATCTAACAAGAAATAATCTAACCTATCACTAGCCACATTCGTGGCGATTTTGGTTGCTTGCAATTCAATTAATTCAACCCATCAACTTTATTTTTCAGTAAAAATTCTTTTTAAACACCAGATAATCAAGTTTTACTCTCGCCTGAAGCTTTAATTCTCGCTGTTTAACTTTCTAATCAGAAAGATGCCTGTCCTTGATTACTGTCCTTGATTACTGTTCTATGGCTTAAGGCTTGGGTCTAAGTGTTTCAATAATCTGTGCGTCTATCCAATAAATATCGACATTTTCATTTTTGTCATCCATACCTCTGTTAAAGAGTATATATTTGCCATCAGGGGTGACGCTTGCATAGGAATCCCACTTGTCGGAGTTGATTTTATCACCCATATTGATGGCATGGCTCCATGAACCATCTTCTTGCCGGAAACTGATGTAAAGATCCGAGTCTCCGAAGCCGCCCTCGCGCTCGCTATCCCAAATTAGGTAGCTTTCATCTGGGGCGATAAAAGGGTGAGCAGTCATTTTACCTGAGTTGAATTCTGGTCCCAGTTTTAGAGGGGGCTGCCGCTTGCCATCCTTGAGTGTTGATATCCTGAGCACATCATTACTTTTATAATCATCAAACACATAGGTGCCTTTGGCAGATGCCGACAGGCGCATAATTCCCCAGTCTTTGTGGTCAAATATGGGTCCAAGGCTTTTGAATTCTGACCAACCATCATCAATGCGATCCTTATACCCTTCAGCCATGTGCATTCGCTTGCCGTCAGGCGAAAAAGTTACTTCCCCTTGCCGGAGAAATTCAGTGTATTTTTTCCAGACGTTGTTTTGCTGTCTGAAGCCGATTACAGTTGGGCGAAAGCCGGTCTTATTGGGGCCAGTATATATTCCGCGGTCCATGGTAAAGTAAAATTCTTTCATGCCGGGCGCAAACACGCCTTCAAGTTCCCAACCTTGTTTGGATATGATGCCTGGTGCAAAAGGTTCTGCCACCATGTCGGGAGGTTTTTGCCCCATATAAGGGCCTTTCAGGTCTGGAAAGTCTGGTTGACTATAACTATAAATTTGATTGCTCATTGTTAGTGTAGAAAACAACACTATGATAAAAATATAAACAGGCTTCATCATTTATCCCCTTCTTTTACAAGTTAGATAGAGTCTTATCGTTTGCTGTTGAAAACTTGCAACGGTTCGAATGTACAGGAGTAAAATACAAAATGCCTGACGTCTGCCTGACTTTTGAATGACGTCGCTCTGATAGCAAAAACTTTATTGATTATCAAACGGTTATAAAGTCAGACTACAGCTCGACTTTTAAGCATTGTCCTTTATGTTAATATGAGCCATCTTGATTTGGACATAACCATCAATTTATACATTGGGAAAAAATAGACATGGCGACACGATATTGGGTAGGTGATTTTTTTGTTGATTTAACTCGAAATCAAATCACTAGTAAAAACCAATCTCAAACTATTCCGCCTAAGGCTTTAGCTGTGCTGACATATCTGGCTAAAAATGCCAACGAAGTTGTTAGCCATGATGAGTTGTTGTCAGAAGTCTGGCCTGACACGGTAGTAACGCCAAATACTTTGCAAAGAAGCATTGCTCAATTAAGGAAAGTACTTAGTGTGGACAGCAAATATCAATCCTACATTAAAACTCATGCTAAACAGGGGTATAGTCTGGAAGGTGAGGTTCGATGGCAGGATAAAGCCGATGCTGAATCGTTTGTTAGACAAGATATCTCAGAAAAATCAGGTATAGCTAGTCAGCCTGACACCGCTCTACTTGTTACTGAAACTGTTGAGGCTTCAAAATCTTTTAAAGTAGAACCTTCTAAAACAAAGGATTCTAAGAAAAAGCCTTTCAAGCTGATTTTAAGCATCGCTTTTACTCTGGTCGGACTTTTTCTTATTGGGATTAAATACCTGACACCTAGTCCCTCTTTAAACTTGTCCTATGGAGAACTGCGCTCGTTAACCGCAACTGATAATAAAGAGTTCGCTGGGGTTTATTCGCCTGACGGTCAGTACATTGTTTTTTTGCGTTATTCAGAAAGTATTTGTATCAATAGCAATATCTGGGCAAAGAACATCAAAACTCAAAAGGAAGTTCAACTAACCCGTAACATGGGTACTTACAGCAGCCATAGTTTTTCTAAAGATGGAAAGAAGCTGGCGTTTATTGAATCTGAAAACTGCAATAAACCTATTACTCAGAAAAAATGTTATAAATTAATGAGCTTAGATTTTGAAAAAGCACTTGAGAGTCCTCAATCACCAAGCTTATTAATGGAGTGCACAAATTCAAGAATAAAAAGTCCTGTATGGTTAGATGATAATAATGTTGCCTTGTTACAGGAGTTATCCAACCGTTGGAAGCTAACCAGTTACTCATTAGCTGACAACAAAAGTATAGATATCTATTCGTTGGAAGACGGTAGTTTACTTGACTATGATTACTCCGTTACAGACGATCTTATTGCATTGACCAGTATTCACAATAATGGCCAATATTACATTGAAGTACTCAAACCTGATGGTCAAATATTATCAAGTCATCAGATTGAATACCCACCAGAAATATCTAGCTTAAGATTTATCTACCCCAATTTTACCCCGATAAGTAAACTGCTTATTTTTAGTACAGGGCGACAACTTTTTACCTTATCTTATGAAGGTAAAATAACGAATATCAGTTTGCCTTTGGACGAACCAATGGGATCACCAATTTTTCATCCTGACGGCAAACGGATGTTGGTAATCAAAGGTACTTGGGATAGTGATATTGCGACTATATCTTTATCACAGATAACCAAACCACAATTAACGCCTATCGCAGTAGAGCAAGTGGCAACTAAAAAGAATAACTCAAAACTTGTCCCTTTAATATTAGAGCGCTCAACACTTGCAGAAGATGACGCCATTTATCAACCGAATGGTGAGTTAATCGCTTTTAAGTCGGATAGGTCGGGCGATGATCAAATTTGGGTAACGGATGGTAAGAGCGCACGACAACTGACGTATTTTCCGATGGATACCTATATTTATGGGTTAGATTGGGCTGCAGACGGAAAAAGTATTTTAGTTAATGCAAATAACATGCTGACTCAGGTGTACTTAGATTCAAGCCAAAAAAACTTTCCATTTGGACAACGTGTTGAACAACTTTTTCAATGGGACAGTGAAGAAAATACCGCCTTATTAATTGCACGTATTAAAGGAGTATTAAAGTTTGTTGAATTCAATTTGAATAATTCAGATTTGAGAGTCGTTACTGACAAGAAAGTAAACTGGGCATTTAAAAGTGAAGATGGTCGATTGATCTATACTGATCATATGGATCGGTTTTGGCAGCCAGGCCCCGCTGAAGATCAACTAATTGAAGCACTAGAAAATCAGGGAAGTGATAAACGATTTATAATAAAATACAACGTGATTTATGGAATTAATGAAGAATCTCAATTGTGGTCTTATGAACTTAACGACGGTATATTCAAGATCCTTGGTAATACACCTAGTAACATAGATTATTTAACTGATCTTAATCATGCTGACATTCTTCTTACTATTCGAATTACGGCTAAAAAAGAAGTGGCCGAACTTGTTTTAGCCGACTAGTATATTTTCATAAGTGGATTGTGTCGAGATAATGGTTAGTAGAATAACTTAAGAAGAAACTATTAGCATTAGAGTTGTATGCACGAAAGTATAATAAAAAGTTAGAAAAATAGTTGGCTGAATATTTTATCAATTGTGGCCAACTATTTTTTATTATTTAAATATCATTTAACTAAATGTTTAGTAATGATGCTATAAAACACTTAATTATAATCCTCACCGCCAATTAACATAGTCCAGCTACCATACATAGGATTGGGCATGATAAACCACTTGTTTGCCCAGTAGTCCTGATACTTTTCGACTGCTGCATCCCTTTCTTTTTTTGATAGTTGTTTGGCGCTAATAAAGTCATTTAAATCGTCACCAAACAACATAATGACATGAAAATCATTAGCGACAAAAATTCGTCGAGAAGCTTTATCGCTTGTCCAATCAGGTTTTTCATCTTGCAGTAAAACCGTATCAACCTTATCTGAAATGGGGTAACCGAATTTTCTTAAATTTCGTCGAGTAGCATCTTCTTGCGAGGCTTTTCTATTGGTAACATAAAAAATAGTCACACCTTGTTTAGCTGCTGCTTGTAGGAATTCAACAGAGCCAGCAAGTGGTGGAGCTTCTGCTCTTTGTACCCAGGCATTCCAAATTTTTTCGCTGTATCCTCCATTTTTGGCAAATGCTTCTTGTGCAACTAAATTACTTAAAATGGTTTCATCAACATCAAGAATAATAGCTGGTTTTTTATTTTTTGTAGAAGCAGCGTCAACTTCCGTTACAGCAGAGTCTTTACTTTTTAATCTTGTATTCAGTTGTTCGCTAGCTGCTCTATAGGCTTGATGTGTTCCTGCATTGTATTCAGGCGCTACAGAAACCCAATCTATTCCGGTTTGTGCGCTGCTATTTTCAGTACTGCTTTTGGTTGTTTGTTTTGTTGAAGGTGGGGTGGTTGTATGATTTGCGCAACTGACAAGTAACACGGTTACTAATGGCGTGAAGAGTCCTTTTATTAATTTATTATTCATTGAACAAGCCTCATTTAAAATTTAATTTTTTGAATAGACAAATAATAACTTTTTAATTCACGAGAATAAAAAGTTAAAAACTGTATTACAGGTAAGTAGTTAATTTTGAGTAAACTTAAAAGTAGCAGGCAATAGCAGGCTTGTAAACGTTGCAGTGTTATTTGTATGAGATAACTGAATTGTAATTAGAAGAAGATAAAAATAAATATCAAAAAGCGATAATCTATGAGAAATAATTAGGTAATTTGTATTTTGAGCATAGAGTTTGTTTAGCCCCCTTGTTGATTAAAAATTTTAGATTGTTTTGTTTTAAGGGTTTTCTTACGACCGTTATGATATTTTTAACCATATATGGCTCAACGTTCAAACTTGAGAATATGCCCTTTAAAAACATGATCTAAATAATCAGTTTGAAGTGGTTTATGTTGTGAGCAGATATAACCATATTCAGCCATACGTAAACTGAGCTTATTTTTTCTACCACGAGCTGGATCGACAATAATAACTTCACAGGTTGGTTTAGCATGAGCATTAATAAAGTTAGCTAACAGCTCGATATGCTGATCTTCATATAAAAGGTCACTGCCAATAATTAAATCGAATAATCCTAGTAAGTCATGTTTATCTGCCCAGTCGACTCTTTCAAAAGTAATTGTTTTGTCATTATTGAGTTTTGTATTCCTTAGTAAAAATTGCTCTGCACTAGGATGATGATCGGTTGCCGTTATATCAAAATTAAGTTTGTTTAATAATAAGCTGGATAATGCCATACCGCAGCCGACTTCTAACACCCGCTTGTTTCCAATATCATAATTACAAATCAAATGAGCAAGTACCAGACTTGAAGGCCATATCACACCAAAAATAGGCCAAGTTGCTGAAGATATTCCTAAGTTTTTAGCAATTTCTTGTGGATCGTCAAATTGCTGTTTATCACGTAAAGTACAAACATGAATGTCAATTTTACCAAACTCGACAGTTTGGTAACGAACGCGTATGGGAGTCATAAATATCCTCAAAGATAAAAAGGGCTAAGCCAGCTATCTAGGATAAATGACAATAAGAAAACCATCTCTAGAATATACCTATAAGAAATAAGCACAAGATATTTTAATGTTTTAGCTGATCATTTGCGATATTTGTCGCTACACGCTTGATATTTTACAAGCATTATTAAGTTTTGTATTCCAATGGGTAAGAAATTAAAGGCAAAACATAAAAAGCAATTAGAGGCTTTTCTTAGGAAAACATTAACTAGTGATAACAAGTTTGTAAGAGCATGGAGTTACAATGGTTTTCACTGTTTAGCTAGTCAATTTCCTGAATATGTTAGAGAAGTTGAGCAGTTTTTTAAAATGGCAATGAATGTGGGCTGCATCGGTTAAAGCTAGGATCCGCCAAATATTAAAGAAAAGTGATATCTATAATGTTATGCTCTAATTTCATGTTTATTAGTAAATTAGTTTAAATTTGAATAGCATATATTGCGATAAGACTATTCATTTATAGAGGAGTTATAATGCAGACACTTAATATATTAGGTATATCAGGCAGTTTAAGAAAAGACTCTTTTAATTCGGCGGCGCTTAGAGCGGCACAGAAATTGGCTCAAGATGAAGTCAAAATAGAAATTGCGGATATTTCACAAATACCGCTTTATGATCAAGATATACGGGATAATGCTATTCCCGAAAGCGTAACAACTCTGGCAGCTAAAATAATGGCTGCCGATGCGATTTTATTTTCAACACCAGAATACAATTATTCGATTTCGGGAGTATTAAAAAATACTATTGATTGGTTATCACGAGAGTCACCCCAGCCGTTTGCTGGTAAGCCTGCGGCGGTAATGAGTGCGAGTATGAGTTTATTTGGTGGTGCGCGTGCTCAGTATGATTTGCGTAAAATTATGATTTATATGGATGTCCATTTTTTAAATAAGCCAGAAGTAATGATTGCCCAAGCTCATGAACGTTTTGATGGAAATGGTCAGTTGATAGATGAATCTACTAAAAAGCATCTTGAAAAATTAATTGTTGCTTTAGCAGAATGGACAAGACATTTAAAGCATGAAAAATAGTCTATTGTTTTATTTGTAAAGCGAGATGGCTCTTTCAATATGAGATATGAAAGAGCCGATTTATGAATAACAATCGTCTAATGGCTATGTCCATGAGACTTATCTTGAGATTCTTTTTCATGTTGATGTTCGGATGTCAGTCCTTTATAAATTTGACGAGTCATTTTTTCGGTATTAATAAATCCCCAGCTCCAAGCTTCAGCATATTGATTTAAGGGATCGGCTTTAACAATTTGTTCTTCGTCTTGTCCTTTCTTGATTAGTTTTGCAATGATTTTTTTAGCATCAACAAGCATATCGTTAGCTTTTTGCAAATCGGCTTTACTGGCTAAAGGCCCATGACCAGGTATGATTTTAGTTTTGTCATTACTGATAGACAGAATTTTCTGTTGAGCTTTAATATAGCCATCAACACTGCCACCACTGGCTAAATCAATGTACGGAAATAATCCATTAAAAAATGTATCACCTGCATGGATAACATTCGCATTTTTAAAGTGAATAACAGCGTCACCATCGGTATGTGCGTGGCTCACATGAAAGATATGAGCATCTTCACCATTTAAGTGAAAGTCCATTGAGTGTGAAAAGGTAATAACAGGTAATGCATCCTTCGGTGCAGGTTTATTGCCTTCTTGAGTGGCGACTCCTTTTTTTAATAAATGACGACGCAAATTTTCATGTGCAACAATATGCGTACCATTTTTGCCAACCGCCTCATTATTGCCTGTGTGATCACCATGTACATGCGTGTTGATTAAAAAGTCTACAGGTTTGTTGGTGATAGATTTAATAGCACTATTCATTTTGTCTAAAAACGGAGGCATAGAGTCATCAATCATGACGATCCCGTCTTCGCCAACAGATAACCCAATATTACCACCAGTAAAGCCATCGACTCCCATTAGCATAAAAATGCCGGGGGAAACTTCTATGCTAGAAAAGTTTGCTTCTTTTTCTTGAGCTGCTTGAGCAGTATAATTTGTGATGAGTAAACTGCTGAGCAAAATTAGTTTTGAAAATTTTTTCATAGAGTAGCTTCCTTTTTTAGAGGTTATTGTTGATTAATTGTTAATATTGATTGGCATTAATGCTAGTTTGACAGATTCTCAGCTTATTTTCTCAGCATTAAGAGAATGTATGATATATCAAGCAAAACAAGAATATCTTAACTTAAGATAAAAATACTGCAAATTGAATTGTTCGGCTCCATTATGAATAAGCAATCACGATGAATAGTATTCTAAATATAAGGAAAAAATTATGAGTCGCCTTATTATCACTAACGGTAGTGCTGCAGTTGATTTAGTAAGGGCTGCAGGAGTAAAAGATTTTGCTTTTTCCTGGGATGATGTATTACATGAAGGCAATGTACCGCAGGGGTTAAGTTTAGCTGAATTATCACAAGTCAGGGCTAAGTTTATTGCAGAGCAAGGTTGGGCGACTATTGCACAAGCACAAGATAAGTTTTCTCAACGTAATACTTTTCTCGGCTCTTATGCTGAGTATGAGCGTGTTGTCTTATTTTTTGAACATGATCTGTATGATCAACTTCAATTGATTCAGATTTTAGATTGGTTTAACCAATTGCCTGAAGTTGAGAGTACATTATGGTTGGCTGGCGTAGACAAACATATTGGGTATCATAGTCCCGATAAAATTCCGGCATTATTAGAGAATGCAAAACCTATTTCGCAAACTCAGCTAACATTAGCGAGTGAAGCTTGGTGGGCATTTAGACAAGAAATACCATTATCCTTGAATGAGTTTATCGCACCTAGAAATAATACATTACCTTTTCTTTCAAAAGCAATATTGCGTTTATTACAAGAATTTCCAGAGATTCGTTCAGGACTTCCATTAACAGAGCAGTTAATTCTTAAAGTGTTACAAAATAATTGTTTAAGTGCTGCTGATGTTTTCCGAGGTTATTGTGAGTTGGAAGAAGATGAGTTTCTTGGTGATTTAATTTTTTGGAGTAAAGTCAATCGTATGGCTGAAAGTCATCATCCGTTGGTTTTACGGGAGCCAGATGTTTCCATACACAGTGACAACGCAAGAAATGTAAAACTTGAGATGACCAATTATGCAGATGAAGTCCTTAATTTAAAAGCTAATTGGTTTTATGATAATCAACTGACTCAATGGATTGGAGGTTGCCGATTAAATATTAATCATCAATTTGTTTTTGATTCGCAACAAAATATGGTTGTTAAATCTTGATAGTGTTAAGCTATTTTGAGAATAGTAGTTGGGTATTTTGATACATATCAAATGCCGTTTAAGCTAAGCTGATTGTTAGCCTTGTGAGTAAGCCCTGTAAAGTGATTGTCAGGGGTTGCTAGGAATTTATTTAAAATTAATTAAACCCATACTTTAAAACCAAAAGGATAAATATATGTCTATTCAAGCCAATTCAAACTTCCCTGCTGTAGATGTAAAAATTGTTGTTGATGGCGAAACAAAAGATGTTAATACCAGTGAGTTATTTGCTCAAGGCAAAAGCGTTCTATTTGGTGTACCAGGGGCGTTTACACCAACTTGCTCTCAAGCACATTTGCCTGGTTATGTTGTCCAAGCAGATGAAATAAAAGCGAAAGGTGTTGCGCGAATCGTTTGCATGTCAGTTAATGATGCATTTGTTATGAAAGCTTGGGGTGAGTCTAGTAATGCTGAAGCGTTGACTATGTTAGCTGATGGTAATGCTGATTTAACAAAGGCTTTGGGGTTAGAAATGGACGGTTCAGGATTTGGTATGGGAACTCGTTGTCAACGTTTTGCGATGATTATTGAAGACGGTAAGGTGAGTGAAGTATTTGTTGAAAAACCTAAAGAGTTTGAAGTTTCTAAAGCTGAATATGTCTTAGAGAAATTATAATTTAAAGGGCGAGTATCTCGCCCTTTTATATTGTTGGTTAGACTTTAAAATGATTGTGAGTTGGTTTCCCGCATAAAGAAAGCACGGTTGTTAGGTATTTGATCATTCTGTCAAATCGCGTAACAATGGGCATCTGAGAGTTTCTGTTTAGCTAAAAAATAGGAGATTACCAATGAAATTAGTTACTGCGTTATTAACGGCTGTGTTTGTTTTAGCGGGATGTGCCAGTTCTGGTATGAACTCTAAAGAGCGGGAAGCATTATATCAAGACTATGTTACTCAACATAAATTGGAAAGTTTAAACAAAATAACTGCGTTTAAATTTTACGGTTGGCGATCTCTGGATGACAGCCATTTAATATTAAAGACTTCAGCATCACGATCTTATTTAATCACCCTTAAAAGTAGTTGTATTGAACTTCGATTTGCTCATGGAATTATTGTGAATAACTCTATGGGGAGCACATTAAATAGTGGCTTTGATTCTATATCGGTTGCTAAAACACCACAACAAAAGTGCTTTATTGACGAAATTTATCAATTGACTAGCGAACAGGCTGATGAGATTGTTAATTTAAGTCAGCAGAAATCCAGCGCGCCTTAAAGTGTATATTTGCCAAGGGAATAACTCATGTTTGGTATGATGCTGTTCCCTTTTGTTATTGATTGTTGTTGTTCGGTATTTTTTAAGTGATGCTTTGTGGGCATTGCTCCAATAAATTCTTGGATGACATCAGTCCGATAGAAAGTAGAAATTTGATAAAATTAAGTTCGCCAAGCCTGAATATTATTAGGAGAAATCATGGCATACCCTAAAATAGCCTCAACAAAAGATAGTGAGTCATTACTATCTAAAAATAATCAGAATGACTGTGTCATTTTGGTGGCTTCTGGAAATGGCTGCCAAAGCAGTCAAAAAATTGCTGAAGTTATTGAAAACGCTAGTAAAGTCGATAAACGAATCGGACAAGAGGTGGTGTTAATTCATGCACCGGAATTAGCGGGTGGTCGGTTAATACATGCGGCAACAGGTCCAATTGATCGCGATTATGATGATGTGAGAAATTTTGGAGATGCAACCGCCAAAGCGGTTGAGTTGGCTAAGAATGCAGGCGCAGTAAATCCTATTGTTGTCGTTGAGGGTGTACCAAGCGATGAAGCCTATAAAAATGCTGTAGAAATCTGTTATTTAAGCGCCTGTCAGGCACTATGGCAGCCACTGGAAGCAAGACAGTCTTTGGGTGACTCAGAAGTTGAGCCAGTACAGTCAATCACATTGCTTGATGTTAAGGGTAACTTAGATACTGATTATCTTAATGCTGTGGAATGCGGCCGACGGTTTGCACGTGACCTAGCTGGAACCGAGCCTGAGCAATTTGCTCCTCCAGGATTTGCTGATTATTGTGTGCAAGCGCTTAAGGGCACTGATGTCAAAGTAGAGGTCATGTCTAACTATAATGAAATTAACAAGAATTTTCCTTTACTTGCGGCCGTTGCTCGGGCTTCGAATCAAGTAGAGCGCCACCAACCTAGAGTTGTTACTATGACTTATCAAGGTAAAGGTGATATCGAGAAAACCTTATTATTGGTGGGTAAAGCCGTCACTTATGATACGGGTGGTGCCGATGTTAAAACTGGCGGACATATGGCAGGTATGAGCCGAGATAAAGGTGGTGCGGCTGCCGTTGCAGGTTTTATGCGAACCATTGCCGAGCTAAAACCTAAAGGTATTAAAGTGATAGCGCGCTTGGGCGTGGTGCGAAATAGTATTGGAGCTAATGCTTTTGTGGCCGATGAAATTATTACATCACATGCTGGAGTCCGAGTTCGAATAGGCAACACCGATGCTGAAGGTCGCTTGGTAATGGCGGATTTGTTGTCGCATAGTCGAGAACAGGCGAAAAATGAGAAATCACCGGAGTTAATGACTGTTGCAACATTAACCGGTCATGCTGCGTTAGCCGCCGGACCTTATACCATATTAATAGAAAATGGTCCTGCTAGAGATAATCAGGTCGCTAATTTATTAGAGCAAGCTGGAGAAATTTGGGGTGATTGTATTGAAGTTGGGCGTTCGCGCCGTGAAGACTGGCATATGATCAGACCTCATAGTAAGGCTGATGATGTACTGTCTTCAAATAATGGTCCTTCTGTTTCTGTGGCGCGCGGACATCAATTTCCAATGGCGTTTTTAGCTTTATCGGCTGGACTGGATAAACATGGTTCAAAATCACAACTGCCCATTCCTTACGTACATATTGATATAGCAGGCAGTGGTGTTGAAGGTAGTGACTGGCAACATGGCAAACCAACAGGTTCGCCGTTAGTTGCACTTTCTGCCCGTTCTCTTCGTTAATCTATTAATAATCTAAAGAAGCCTTCGAGTTAAAATGGAGGCTTCTTATCAAGGTGTCTCGCTGTTGATTTATTGGAATAATTTGTTATTTTCATTGGTTCCAAAAAACAGCTCCAGTACCATTTTTAGCTGCTTTATCATTCGGGTTACGTAAACCGCAGGATTTTATTGATAAACAGCCGCAACCTATACATGTATCTAGTTGATCCCTTAATTGAGTCAAATCGTCAATACGCTGTTGCAGGCTTGTTCTCCATTTGCTTGACATTTTTTTCCATTCTTGAGTTGTTGGTGATTTTTCTTTAGGTAGTAGTTGAAAAACCTCAGCTATTTCCTTGAGTGATACACCAAGCTTTTGTGCAGTTTTAATTACTGCGATGCGACGTAACACATTGCCATGATAGCGCCTTTGATTGCCTGTATTACGTGTGCTGGTTATTAAGTTCTTGCTCTCGTAAAAATGCAATGTTTGAACGCTGACACCTGCTCTTTTCGCAATTTGTCCGACGCTTAAACCGGTGGGCGTTTTTGATTTTTGTTGCATGTAAAAAAACTCTTGACCTATAGTTAACTATAGGTTTTACACTCATTTCAGATTTTTTGCAATAGAGGATAAAACAATGAATTTAGTAATGTCATCAAATGTAGTTTCTGAATATAAAAAAACAACGGCTGTTCCAGAGAGAATTCAGCAACAAGAATATAGCTTGAAATTAAATCAATCTCAGTTTTCTTTATGGGATGCATTTTCTCAGGTTTTCAATGGCGTAATGGCAAAAAAATAAAGGAATAAAAAATGAATACACCCAAATTAAAAGGTATTGATCATTTCCATTTGTATGTTGATGATAAGCAGCAAGCGGTAGACTGGTACCAAAAAATGTTAGGTTTTCGAGTCGTTGATTCAATGCTCATGTGGAATGAGGGGAACGGCCCCTTAACCATTGAAGACACATCGGGAAAAATTCACTTGGCATTATTTAAGCGAACCGATCAAGCGCCCTGTACTTCCATTGCGTTTGCTGCAACAGGGAAGGAGTTTTTAAACTGGCAAGAATATTTGACGCATTATGATTTAAATTTACGTATTGCTGATCATCAAATCACTTGGTCTATGTACTTTAAAGATCCATTTGAAAATATGCATGAAATAACAACAAGTGAATACAATTATGTCGCGGAACGTATAAAAAATCGTTAACGTTATTTCGCATTTATTTCATGTAGAGCAATAAAAATAAGTTGCTGACCTTTTAATGAAAGTGAACTTTGATTACTGTTAATCTGTGCTAAATGTTTTTCTGGAAGTCGAGTTTTTAGTTAGGAATCTTTCTGAAAAAGATAGCTATAACCTGACAAAGAGTAAGCAAAATGAAGGTTTGCTGCTGGTAATGTTAAAGTTGAGTTTTTAAGACTGGTTAAAAGCTCAACTTTATATAGGTTTGCACGCGTTATTAAATTAAAGTCAGTTATAGAGCCATTGATTAACGTGCCATGAGTTCTACTTTTTCCCTCGAAACTAGCAAAGCTGAGAGTTTTACTCAGCTGATCAAATTGAACATTATCGTGCTTAAGTATTATGCCGTGACCGTAAATTAAAACTAGATTTCTGAGATAACCGGTAAAGTCTGAGAAATCCCCATTTTCTTCAACATTTGCGATACTTATTCGCCAATCAAAATCAGATAAGTCTCCGCCATCATTGATGGCTAGCTCGGTGGTTACACCTTTACCATTTTTCCAGGGAATTTTTTTAAATTGAGTTGGTGGTATAATTTTTATCATAGGATTAAAAGATTTTAATGTGTTTGATCATTTGAGCTGATAATCGTTGGTGTAACGATTGGTTGAGCATTTTTTTGAAAAAATGCGGAGGGTTTATTTAACCCTTTAACTTTCCAAGCAATTATTTTTCCGACTGTTCTCAGAATAATTCTAAACATTGAGGCTTGTTTTATATACGCTTGGGGAAGACGTTTTTTCGCAAATTTGATATGTACATAACCTCTGATTTTACCTAGTTTAGATTGGCGAGTTGTTTGGTTTTCCATAAAATTATGTACTATTCCAATAAAAGGCATGTTACCAGATAGCGTATTACCTATAGGTGTACGACAACAATTACTGTACCAACGATATAGACCTTTTTCAGTTAAACGCATACATGCAATATTTTCTGCTCCACTGGTTATTTTGACGTGAGCAATCGGCATTTGAAAAATTTCAGTGCCTCCATATTCATCAAGAACAAGCTCTTCATGGTTTAAATATTGAGCAAATTTTTGACAATCATCACAATAGCAAACTACATGCGTGCCATTTTTGGGCGAAACATTTTGAGCCACACCTTGTATTTTTTTGCAGTGACAGGACAACAACATGTCACTTGTTGTGTTATTCATGAAAGTTTCCTTTATGGTGGTTATTGTCGGTCTTTAGTGAGGAAGATTTAAATTGATAGAGGCTATTAATAACTGAGCCAATGGCGACGATAATTGCACCACCAATAAAACATTGCTGTAAAAATAATGTACTTAATAATGGAGGAAAATAATAATAAATAACTAAACACGCACTTAGAATAATAAATCCGCATAAATAACAATAAATTGCGGCGGCAGGAATTTTTTTAAATTTGATTAGCATGATAGTTTATCAATTTATTCTCAACTCATTCAGTATCATTCTGCAGAATATTGACCAATACAAAATTGAGTTTGGTTGGAGGTTAGTATGACTTCACATTGAATATTTTTTGAGTGTACTTTTGCTTGTTCTATTAATCGGTAATAACAACTGCGATTAAAACTGGCAAATAAGTTTCTACGAATGTTAATACTAGGTAAAACTTGTTGTTGATATTTAACTAACTCTAATTGGGATAATTGGGTCAATAATATCGAGTTGTCGCAGTTATCAATAAATTGAAAAGTCGTATTGCCTTGATGTTCAATGATGTCAAAATCTATGATAGTAAAAGGGAGCCACTCGACCTTAATTCCTAGCTTTTCAACAGGGGTGACAAGAAAGTACTGGTCATTTTCTTTTTTTATTATGCGAGAAAATAATATCTGCATGCGGCGGCGTGTGAAAGGTGTTCCGCCATAAAGCCAGGTACCATCCGCTTTTATTTGTAAGTCCAGTTCGCCGCAATAATCAGGATCCCACTTTTCAACGGGTGGCATGGGTGAGTCACCAATAGATTTTATGAGTGATTCTGGAGTTATCATGGTTTGTTAACCTTGACCTTTACGGATTACATATTGATAAGGTAGTTTTTCCGTTTGGGAACTGAGTAATTCATGATCCATAAACTCACAAAAACTGGGGACATCCCGTGTGGTCGCTGGATCATCGGCAATAATTAATAAAGTTTCGCCAGATTGCATTCCGCGAATAGATTTGCGAATTAGCATCACAGGTTCTGGGCAACGCAAGCCTTTGGCATCAAGGGTGACATCGACTTGCGGAGTATCAATTAACACGTTTTATCTCCTGTTTTTTAGCAGATTATAAGGCAACCCTAACCCTTTGTTGATTTATCGTGCGAGTGGCGGTTTCTATTGGGGGTACGGCTCTGATTTCGGCGATTACCCTGAGCTGGTCTGCGCGTATTGGCAGGGGCTTTTACTGGTGGTTTAATCTCTGCCAATAATTCTGGATCAACGTCAGCCGTTGGGATTGTCGCTTCTATATAAGCTTCAATTGCTGGAAGGTTAAAAGCGTTGTCTTCTCCAGCAAATGATATTGCATCTCCTTCAGCGCCTGCTCGGGCTGTTCTGCCGATTCGATGGACATAATCTTCGGCATCATCGGGCAAGTCAAAATTAAAGACATGTGTGACACCATCGATATGTAATCCTCGTGCAGCAACATCAGTCGCAATCAAAACTTCTATTTTGCCCTGTTTTAGTTCATCCAATAAACGCATACGCTTTTTCTGTTGGACATCACCTGTTAATAATCCTGCACTGATATCATTGCCTTTTAAACTAAGCCAAACTTTTTCCGCCTGACGACGGGTATTGGTAAATATCATGGATTTGGCTGGTTGGTATTTTTGCATCAGTCCGACTAATAAAGGGAGTTTTTCATGGTTCGCTGGGTAATAGAGCACCTGACGTACACGATCCGCGGTAATTTGTTCCGCTTCGACTAAAATATGCTGTGGTTGATTCATATGCTCATAAGCTAGCTCTTTTACTCGATGTGATAAGGTTGCTGAAAAGAGCATATTTAATCTTTCTGTTGGTGGTGGCATTTTGCGGAATAGATAACGGATATCATTAATAAACCCTAGATCGAACATGCGATCAGCTTCATCTAAAACTACGCAGTCTAATGCGTAAAAGTTGTAAACCTTTTGCTTTAGATAATCGATAAGGCGCCCCGCGGTACCTATCAGAACATCACAACCTTCTTCTATGGCTTGCCGTTGCTTATCATAATCCGCTCCGCCAAAAGCGACACACATTTTTAAATCTGTGAATTTAGATAGTGTTTTAGCGTCTTCATAAATTTGTATGACTAACTCGCGAGTCGGTGCAATAATAAAAGCGCGAGGTTCATTGGGCTCTCTATCTTCAACGGCTGGCAGTGTTAGTAGCTCGTTAAGAATGGCTAGTAAGAAAGCATTGGTTTTGCCTGTACCAGTTTGAGCCTGTCCGGCAACGTCTTGAGAATTGAGGAGTAAGGGTAATGCTTGGGCTTGGATAGGAGTTGCGTAATTATAACCTAACGCATCGAGTGCTTCTAATAGTTTTGGGTGTAACCCCATGTTTTTAAAGGCCGTAGAGGATAAATGTGTTACCATAAATAAGGTGAGTTCCTAATAAAATAAAGCGCTTTTTGCGATCTCAGGTTGCAACTTGTTTCAACAGATAGCAGAATAGACCCAAAATAGTTGTATACATAGAGCACGCATCATACCATTTACCTGTGATACGAGCGAATAGTGATTTTTAGGAGAAGATATTCCATGAGCGATAAGATTGTTCAACTAACCGATGGTTCATTTGAAGAAGATGTTTTAAAGTCAGAACTCCCTGTTTTAGTGGATTTTTGGGCTGAATGGTGTGGGCCATGTAAAATGATTGCGCCGATTTTAGATGAGTTAGTTGAAGAGTATGACGGTAAAGTAAAAATCGGTAAGCTAAATATTGATGAAAATCAGGAAACTGCACCTCAATATGGCGTGCGTGGCATTCCAACTCTGATTTTATTTAAAAATGGTGTGGTTGAGTCGCAACAAGTTGGTGCGGTCAGCAAATCTCAATTAGCAGCTTTTTTAGACAGTAACATTTAATTGAATGACAGATTTTAGTGCAGTGGGAAACCCCTTCTGCACTAAAAAATGGCTATCTAATTATCCGATTTTGGGATGAATTGGATTTTGTCACCATTTAATCAGGTAAAATATTGGACAATCATTTTATTTAGTGCTACTTTTCGATTGTCAACTCATTTCAAGGTCTCCTGACCTAAGAATGAATATTCCAAGCCAATAACTTCTTTATACTAAAGTTCTACACACTGGTTACGTTAATATCTTATTCAGTCAATTTGATTAATTATTTTTAGCACTGAATAGTGAAATGAGAAATAGACAAATGCATCCTAACGAAAGAAAAATATGACGTTAGAAAAAAACCATAACAAAACAGGTATTTAGTCAGCAAAAATTCACTATCATTTTTGCGTTCTCTCAAAGTCAAAACTCCATTCTTTAATAAAAGTAATCCTATGAATTTAACCGAAATAAAAAAACTCTCTGCTACTAAACTCAGTGCAATGGCTAAAGAAGCCGGACTGGATGATGCTGCGCGTATGCGTAAGCAAGATATCATTTTCGCTATTTTAAAAAATCATGCCAAGAGTGGCGAAGATATTTTTGGCGATGGTGTACTAGAAATTCTCCCAGATGGCTTTGGCTTTTTGAGAAATGCTGGCTCTTCCTATTTGGCGGGGCCAGATGATATATACGTATCTCCGAGTCAAATCAGACGTTTTAGTTTAAGAACGGGTGATACCATTGCTGGAAAAATACGTCCACCTAAGCATGGTGAGCGTTATTTCGCCTTGTTAAAAATTAATGAAATTAATTTTGACAGTCCTGAAAATGCTAAAAATAAAATATTATTTGAAAACTTAACGCCACTACATCCTGATGAGCGTATGGTTATGGAGCGTGGTAATGGTTCCAGTGAAGATATTACTGCGCGAGTAATTGATTTAGCTTCACCTATTGGTAAGGGGCAAAGAGCCTTAGTGGTTTCACCGCCTAAAGCCGGTAAAACCATGATGATGCAAAACATTGCGCAATCGATAACAGCTAATCATCCTGACTGTACTTTAATTGTTTTGCTGATCGATGAGCGACCTGAAGAAGTAACAGAAATGGAGCGGTCAGTGCGTGGAGAGGTAGTCGCATCAACATTTGATGAGCCAGCTAGTCGTCATGTTCAAGTTGCTGAAATGGTTATTGAAAAAGCTAAACGACTCGTTGAGCATAAAAAAGATGTCGTCATTTTACTCGATTCTATTACCCGTCTTGCGCGAGCTTATAACACCGTTATCCCTTCTTCCGGTAAGGTATTAACGGGTGGTGTGGATGCTAATGCGCTGCAACGTCCAAAGCGATTTTTTGGTGCGGCAAGAAATATTGAAGAAGGTGGCAGCTTAACCATTATTGCTACTGCTCTGGTTGATACGGGCTCTAAAATGGACGAAGTTATCTACGAAGAGTTTAAAGGTACGGGTAATATGGAGTTGCATCTTGACCGTAAAATTGCTGAAAAACGTGTTTTTCCTGCAATTAATTTCAATCGCTCTGGTACTCGTAAAGAAGATTTGCTGACTACATCAGAAGAACTTCAAAAAATGTGGATTTTACGTAAAATAATCCATCCTATGCAGGAAATAGAAGCCATGGAGTTTTTGGTTGATAAACTCGCATTAACAAAAACTAATGAAGAGTTTTTCAATTCAATGAAGCGCAAATAGCTGCTAAGTTTTATGCTTAAACAAGCGGTAAAGTATAAAGATCTTAGAGACTTCATTAAGTATTTGGAATCTAAAGGCGATCTCAAGCGTATAAGCTATCCGGTTGATCCGGTATTAGAAATGACTGAGATTGCTGATCGAGTTTTGCGTGCAGATGGCCCTGCTCTGTTATTTGAAAATCCCAAAGGTTATCAAATCCCTGTTTTGGCCAATTTATTTGGTTCTACACGGCGCGTTGCAGCGGCAATGGGGTGCGAAGATATTTCGCAGTTGCGAGAAGTAGGCAGACTTTTAGCATTTTTAAAAGAGCCTGAACCGCCTGCTGGCTTGAAAGATGCTTGGCAAAAAGCGCCTATATTCAAACAAGTATTGAATATGAATGCCAAAGTGGTGAGCAAGCCTGAGTGCCAGCAACATATCATAGAAAAAGAAGATATTGATTTAGCTCAAATACCCGTTCAAACATGTTGGCCTGGAGATGCTGCTCCTTTGATTACTTGGGGGCTGGTGGTTACTCGAGGTCCTAATCAAAAGCGCCAGAATTTAGGGATTTATCGTCAGCAAGTTATCGCTAAAAATAAAGTGATTATGCGTTGGTTATCGCACCGAGGGGGAGCTTTAGATTTAAAAGCTTGGCAAGAAAAATATCCAGGAGAGCCCTTTCCTATCAGTGTTGCACTGGGTGCCGATCCTGCAACCATATTGGGGGCCGTGACTCCAGTTCCAGATTCATTGTCGGAATATGCTTTTGCTGGCTTATTGCGAGGCGAAAAAACCCGAGTGGCTGATTGTTTAATTAACGATCTTCAAGTGCCAGCGAGTGCTGAATTTGTTTTGGAAGGGTTTATTTATCCCGACGAATTTGCTGATGAAGGGCCTTATGGTGATCATACTGGTTATTATAATGAAGTAGAATCTTTCCCTGTTTTTACCATTGAAAAAATAACCCACCAAAAAAATCCAATTTATCATTCAACCTATACCGGTCGCCCACCAGATGAGCCTGCTATATTGGGCGTAGCGTTGAATGAGGTATTTATTCCCTTGTTACAAAAGCAATTTCCTGAGATAGTCGATTTTTATTTACCACCTGAAGGTTGTTCGTATCGCTTGGCTGTAGTGACTATGAAGAAACAGTATCCTGGTCATGCCAAACGGATCATGATGGGAGTCTGGAGTTTTTTACGTCAGTTTATGTATACTAAATTTGTGATTGTGACTGATGACGATGTTAATGCAAGGGACTGGAATGATGTTATTTGGGCATTAACAACTCGAGTTGATCCTACTCGTGACACGACCTTAGTTGATAATACACCAATCGATTATTTAGATTTTGCATCACCAGTTTCTGGGTTGGGTTCTAAAATGGGCATTGATGCAACTAACAAATGGCCAGGTGAAACAAGCCGTGAATGGGGTACTGTGATTGATATGGATCCGGACGTCAAAAAGCGCGTCGATGAAATGTGGGATGAATTAGATTTATGAGCAGAGTGAGTTGTATAACCAAAGAAATTAGCCAATTAACTGAGCAGATTTATCGGGTTAGAATAGCACCCGAAGATGGAAAAGAGCTTCAGTTTGAAGGGGGTCAATATTTATTTTTGGTGATGTCTGAAAATAAAAAAATTCCTTTATCAATAGCTAGTGCACCAGAAGAAAAAGATTTTATTGAGCTACACATTCGTAAGATGGCAGAAGATAGTTTGGCTTCAGAAATGTTAAGCTTATTTTCAGCTGGTGAAGCTTTTGATATAGATGCTCCTCATGGTCGTTGTTATTTAAAATCTGGCGATGACGATGTTGTTATTATTGCTGGAGGTACCGGTTTTTCACCAATGAAAAGTTTGGTTGAAAGTGCGTTAGCCAGAAACGATAAACGCCACCTTTCGCTTTATTTAGGGGCGCAATCGTCAGCAGAGCTTTATCAAACTTCGTTAATTGAAACTTGGGATGTAACCAGTAATCGAGTGGACTATATTCCGGTAATTGGGCAGGCTGAGGAGTCGTGGGAAGGTGATGTTGGGTTTCCTCATCAAGTTGCCTTATCCAACTTAGGTCATAACGCGACTGAGTGTGAATTTTTTATAAGTGGTTCTGAGGCAATGGTGCTTAATGTTTATAAAGAATTGCTTGATGTTGGTGTTAAAAAAAATAAAATCCATTCGGATATTTTGGATATTAAGCGTGATAGTGGCGAGCAAATATAAATATAAAAAG
>JAUIHB010000027.1 GCA_030432465.1 Gammaproteobacteria bacterium | reverse complement strand
AAAGTTAATAAAGAATGCACCTGCGGCGTCTTCATCTTTTTGCCAAAGAACACGCATAGCATGCTCACCTTGTACAAACTCTTGAGAAGTTCTCTGCAAGTCGCCTTCATCATTATCAAAATCGAAATAGGCACTTGAATTAATTTGTGTTTCAGAGCCGCCTTTGGTTTCAAAACTATCGCAAAAAATTACCATCGGATCGGGGGTTTCGCTATCTGGACATCCTGCTTCAGAGGCTTTTACTGAGGGCAATACAAGTACTGACGATAATGTAAATATTAGAGCTAGACTTGTTGGTAATTTAAACATAGTTAAAGGTTCCTTCTTAAAATGATAGTGCTTGAACAAGCGTAACTTTGCCGAATTAAACTATCATCGGAGTTTTTAGCGAGGAGTGAGTTATTTGAAAATAAACACACTTAAGCGATAAAGCAGCTACCAGTTAAGGTATGAAATTAAGTTATTTAAAGCATTATAGCTGCATATTTAATCAATTTATAAATATTTATTTAAAATGCTTGATAAAGTTTTTATATCTTTGATGCGCATATCGCTATGAGTGGGAATGGTTAGTAATCGAGAGGCGAAGTGTTCGGCGTTAGGATACTCATTACTACTGTCTGACGGTATATCTGGAATATTTTCAATATTGGGCAGCGTTGTTTGATACATTGCGGTTAAACCTAAGCCTGCTTGGTTGGATGCTTCGAGTATGTCATTTCTTGTGGCTGGGTCATTAATCAGTAACGGGTAACGTAATAAAAAATGATGCAATGGATGAGATGATTTCCTAATGAGATCGACAAGTTGTTTGTTGTGAAAGGGATAAAGCAAATCGAAAATTGCTTGGTTTCTTTGCACATTTTTGGAAAAAGCGTGGTAGTTGAAATGAATAATGTTTTTTACTGGAAAAGGTAGAGTTGTTAAGCCTTCTAGTTTTTTATAACGCGTACCGCCAAAATGGATAAAGGGAAGTTTGTTTAATAAGTAAAAAGGAAACGGGCGGCTTAAGCAGTTAAAAATATGCGCTTTAAAACGATATTTTAATGAGCTTAGTGTAGTTTGAGTATCTGTTTGATTATCAGAAGGAGGCAGTGCAAGTTTTATTTTTTCACTTTTACATAGAATGCCGCCGCCTTCGAGTAAACTAAGCGGTTTGCCTCGACCAAAACTACAAATAATAATATCTCCTTGAAAAACTGCATCGCTACCGCTTTTAGGAAGCGATTGAGCACTATCCTCAATTAATACTGCTGAGTGTTTTAGGGCAAGAGGTTTTAGGGCTTCCATTCGTTCTGGAATACCTAAAAAATTAACTGCAACAATTGCGATTACTCTTTCGTCAAGCTGGGTTTGAATTAAATTAAGATCCATCCAAGGGGAGTCAGGCGACAAGTCAATTAAAACCGGTTGTACGCCTGCAAATACACAGGCGCTGATCAAATCAGGGCAAGCATAGGCTGGTAGCAAAGCTTTGGGGGATTGTACGCTCGACTTTAAGGCTTTTGCGGCTAATAATGCAGCAGCTAGTGCCTGCGTGCCAGAGCCGTAGCCGGCAAAGTGATAGTCGGGGAAAAAAGACGTTGTGGCCTTATTGCTGAATGTTATTTTATTTCCAACTGGCCTGATTTGTCTAAACACGGCTTTTTCCTTAGCTTTTTAGAGGATTGTTACGAGTAAATAAATAGTTTAGATAGGCATCGTTATAATATGTCATCTAATGTGCAATTATTATATAATGCACAGCTTACTGAAGTTGATTGATTTTCAATATTGTCAGTAACTTCTTGAAAGAAATTGTAGCGACTTTTAATCAGAGAACAAAGTAATTTATTCCGCAACTTAAGGGATGGTGATTTGGAATGAAAAATGTAATGAGTATTGATGTTGAGGATTACTTTCAGGTGTCTGCTCTGGCAGAAAGCATCAAAGTGTCCCAGTGGGATTCAATCACTCCCCGTGTTGAAGCAAATACTCAGCGCATTCTGGATATATTTGATGAGTACGGAATTAAAGCAACGCATTTTATTTTAGGCTGGGTAGCCGAAAGGTTTCCACAACTGGTTAAAGAAATACATGCACGGGGTCATGAAATAGCAAGCCACGGGCAAAGTCATCAATTAATTTATAATCAAACTCCCGAAGTTTTTAAACAAGAAACATTAGATTCAAAAGCTTTATTAGAAGATCTATGTGGTGAAGCTGTCGTGGGGTATCGGGCTGCGAGTTATTCTATCACCAGAAAGTCTACTTGGGCATTGGATATATTGTATGAGGCTGGTTTTCAATACGACTCCAGCATTTTTCCCGTTGTTCATGATCGTTATGGAATTAAAGGTTCGCCAACTGAGCCTCATGTATTACAAACACCTAATGGTGGACGTTTAGTTGAATACCCGTTATCAACGTATCAACTCTTGGGGCAAACGCTTCCGATTGCGGGGGGCGGTTATTTTCGTTTATATCCTTTTTGGCTAAGTCGCTATTTTTATCGAAAGGTTAATCAGAGAAAAGACTCTTTTGTTTTTTATTTACATCCGTGGGAAGTGGATCCAGAGCAACCCAAGGTTGAAGTGAGTCGCTTGTCTAAATTTCGTCACTACAATAATCTGGATGTTTGCCAAGAACGATTAAGAAAACTTTGCAGTGAGTTTGATTTTGTTACCATGCGAGAAAAATTAGAAAGTATGGATTTATTTTCACCTCAACAACCAATTAAAGCTAGCTATTAATAATGAATAATTTATCAATAAAATATTTATCTAAGTCAGACGATGCCAAGTGGGATGCATATGTATTGGCTAACAATGCGAGCTTTTATCACAATTCGAAGTGGCGTGATTTAATTGCTGAGGTATTTGGACACAAAGCTTATTATTTGTATGTAGTTGACGCTGAAAACCAAATCAAAGGTATTTTACCTTTGATTAGAATGAAAAGTTTATTGTTTGGTGATTATTTGGTTTCAGTCCCATTTTTTAATTATGGTGGTGTTGTTGCTGACAGTCCAGAAATTGCAGAATTGCTTTATCAAGAAGCAAGACAATTAAAGAATAAATTGGGTTGTAAGCATGTTGAGTTGAGAGCCAAAGCAGTACAAAAGTGTGATTTACCGGTTAGAGAAGATAAAGTCACAATGATATTGGATTTACCTCAAGAGTCTGATGAACTGTGGAAAGCTATAGGTGCTAAGCGGCGAGCTCAAGTGAAACGGCCAATCCGGGAAGGAGTAACATTTGAACTAGGTGGGGCTGAACTGGTTGATGAGTTTTATGAAGTTTTTAGTATTAACATGCGCGATTTAGGTACGCCCGTTTATGCTAAAAATCTATTTCAGACCATTTTAAAGTATTTTCCTGAGCAAGCTAAAATTGGAATTGTCAGACTTGAAAATGAGCCCGTGGCAGCTGCATTTTTATTAGATAACCAAGGATGCGTAGAGATCCCTTGGGCATCGACATTAAGGAAGGTTAATAAAATCGGAGTAAATATGTTTTTGTATTGGAATGTCTTAAAAAGTTGTATTGAGCTGGGAGCTACTCAATTTGATTTTGGACGCTCTAGTAAAGATTCGGGGACATTAAAATTTAAAAAACAATGGGGAGCGGAAGAAGTTCCTTTATATTGGTATTACATTTTAGAAGAGAATCAAGAAGTACCTGTTTTAAATCACTCTAATCCTAAATATGAAATGGTTATTAATGTGTGGAAAAAGCTACCGGTTGCAATAACTAATATTGTTGGCCCTCATATTGTAAAAGGATTGCCTTAGTGTCTTGTTGGGATTTGGTTTCATGTTAGTGGTAGGTAAATAACACGATGAGTATGCTTTCTCGTCGAACCGATAGCGAAGGTAATCCTAAGTGGTTTATGCTTTGCATGTCGCTTTCAATTATTTTTGAATATTTGCGACCGATGGATTTGTATTTATCATTTCTATCTCCTTTAAAGTTGCCTGCACTTAACATGCTAACGATGACCTTCATTTTTTTTACTCATCCCAAACAATATATTAAAGAAGAAACCTGTTTTAAATTGATTATTGCATTTTGTGTGCTAGCCGGGTTATCTCTTTTTTGGTCTGTAAATACACGTTTTGCCTATAACAGTGCAATGATCTTATTTTGGTATATGGTTGCATTTATTTTCCCCATCATGGTGATTGTTGATGATTTACCTAAATTACAAAAAATAATTCGGGTTTGGGTTGTTGTACATATTTTACTTGCACTCATTGTTATATCTCGAGGTGGCACAGGGCCCGGTGGCATTGTGGAAGATGAAAATGATGTTTGTTGCGCTTTAGTTATGGCCTTTCCTTTTGTTTTTTATACTTATTTAAACGCCCCTAAAGTTTTTAAAGTTAAATTTATTTGGGGACTCAGTGTTATTATTGTTGGTGCTGCGATTGCAATTACTGCCTCTCGAGGTGGAATGCTCGGTTTTGGTGCCGTATTAGGTGTTCTAACTTTGATGTCAAAAAGACCAATCCGAAATGGCATGTTAATTCTATTGTTTGTCATTATTGCCGGTGGAGTCGTTATAGCGTCATTGCCTGAAGCTTATGTCGCTGATATGACTAATATGACCAACCCAGAAGACGATACGCGAGATGAACGTTTATGGTCATGGAGTATTGGATGGGTCATGTATCTGGAAAATCCTATCGTTGGTATTGGCGCAGGAAATTACCCTTGGGCAAACGGTATGTATTACAAGTTGAGTCCAATGTGGGAGGAAGGTCGAAAAGTAATGGCTGGACGCCAAGCTCATTCCGTTTACTTTACCCTGTTTCCTGAACTAGGAACAATTGGTGTTCTGTTATTTTTTGGTATATTGAAAATTATTTTTACTAAATGTAATAAAGCCAAAAAGAAATTAGCTTCTTGGGTGAAACGTGGTGAGCACTTAGATGAGTATTATTTGTTTAACGCTTTCATCGCATCCGCTATTGGGTTTTTGGTGGCGGGTACTTTTATCTCGGTCTTGTTTTACCCGTTTTTTTGGTACTTAGCAGCCTTTACCATTGTTTCGTACAAAGTGGTTACTGAGCATATAGAAAATAAACAACCGGTTACTCAAAAACCTATCACTTCAGATACTTCAGCATTTTTTGATAATCTCTTAGGTCGTAAATCTGAATGAGTTATTGAAAACTCAATCAAAAATTATCGTAGGTCAAAAATAATTACATATGGACAATATCCGCGACAAAATAATTAGTGGTTTTGCATGGGAAGCTTCAACCAAAATTGTTATTCAAGTATTTTCTTGGGTCTCAACAATTTGGGTTGCTAGAATGCTGACTCCTGATGATTATGGAATTATCGGTATTTCTGGTATTTATACAGGTATCTTTTTAATGTTTTCAGGCATGGGGTTAGGTCCTGCTGTTGTGAATAAAGATGACGTCACAGATGACGAACTACATAGTATTTTTTGGACTGGGTTAGCATTTTCTTTGCTTTGTTATGGCGCTTTGTATTTATTATCTCCGGTGATAGCTGATTATTATCAAATTGATGGTCTTAATGAAGTTATCCGAGTTGCTGGAGTCATCGTTATTCTATCTATGTTAACTACGATCCCTCATGCTTTAATTTTACGCCAGATGGATTTCAAAACTTCGGCTGTCATATCTTTTTCGGTTAATTTTATTCTAATGATTTCAACGCTTGGATTTGCTCTGGCAGGTTATGGTTACTGGTCATTGGTTTGGTCAGTTATTATTTCTCAAGTCTATGGCATATTAGCTAATTTTTACAAAACTAAATATATTCCAGGAAAGCCAACCAGTGTTAAAACGCTATTGGAGTTTTATCGTTATGGTTTTCATATCATGACTTCTGGTTTAGTTAATTATATAAGTACTTTGTGGGGACCTATTTATACTGGACATTTTCTTGGGCAAACAGCGACAGGAAATTTTCAAATGGCAAATATTCTTGCAAGTATGCCACTAACAAAAATTGGTGAAATATTTAATCAAATAGTTTTTCCTGCAATATCAAGAATAAAAAATGATCTAGAGCAAAGTAAATCATTATTTCTAAAAATGCATAGTCATTTGTTATTGATTACATTGCCGATTTTTTCTGGTTTAGCTCTCGTAGCAGAAGACATTATTCCACTATTATTAGGCGAAAAATGGATCTCTATTATTGTACCTGTGCAAATATTATGTGTGTTATGTATTATGCGTATTAGTGCCCAAATAGTTCCTAAAATCTTAGAAGGTATCGGTAAACCTAAAGCGAATGTACACTACCAAGTAATATTATCTATTTCTATGGCAACCAGTATGCTTTTAGGTGTTCAATGGGGGCTTAATTGGATGTTGGTTGCATGGACTGTGTCGTTTCCTATTGCTTATATTTATTTGTTCAAAGTACTTTGTTCATCGCTTGACATTACAGTTGCTGAGTTATGGCGTTCGGTTTCAGCTTCTATTTTTTCGACGCTGATAATGGTTGCAAGTGTGCTAATTTTTAAGCAGGCTGTAAACATGTTGAGCGATTCTATGTGGCTGAGCTTAGCAACTAGTATAGTTGTTGGTGCCACTAGTTATTTTTTATGTTATTACTTATTGAATAAACAGCATGTAAAAGAAATTGTTGCTTTAGTTAAAGGCTTTCGTAGCTAATACAAAGAGAAAAAAATGGATAGTTATCAAAAAACTCAAAAGCAGGTATTTTTTATTGGTTCTCAGTTTGATAATCCAATAACTGGTGGGCACTTATATAATGCAAAAGTTGTTAAAAGTTTTCAAAAAAGCGGTAAGTTTCAATTTCATGCTATTGATTATCCTTGGTTAAGTTTTTTAGGTAATCTGTTGTTTGATTTTAATACGGCAAAGAGCATTTTTAAAAGTCGTAAAAATGCTATTGTTATTTTTGATGAATCTTTGCATCAAAGAATGTTTTTAACTTTACTTGTGAGCTTATTTGTTAAAAAAATTAAAACAATACTCATGTTGCATCAACTAGCTTACACAAGAAGAGAAAATAAGTTGCATTATCTGATTACTAAGAAAGTTGATCAATTTATGATTAAATATTGTGATTTAGCTATTTCAGCGGGGATTTGTGTAAAAGAGCTGGCAGAGGAGCTAGCAGGCTCTAAGCATTTACATAAAATTAAAACTGTCCTAACTACATTACAAAGCGAAGTACAATTTAATTCAAACAAACAAAAGTATAAATTACTTTTTGTTGGTAGTGTTGTACCTGCGAAAGGGGTTAAGTATTTAGTGGAAGCTGTGGATGGATTGCCAGAAGAAATTAAAAGCAACGTTACAGTAGAGATTGCAGGATCTATGAATGATAAGGAGTTTCTCCGTTCAGTCCAGCAACTTATTGAAACTAAAGGTTTGCAAGAAAAATTTTCTTTTCGAGGACTGTTAAAGTTTGATGAATTATCTAAAGCTTATCATCAGGGCGAGCTTTTTGTTTTTCCATCTTTGAGCGAAAATATGCCTATGGCTGTTTTAGAGTCTATGGTGGCTGGCTGTATCCCCGTAGTTTTTAATAATAGTGCAATGCCTTATTTGATAAAAAATAACCAAAGCGGTTTTATTGTTGAAAACTTAAATAGCCAAGCATTGACCGAAGCTATAGTTAGTTATTATGCAATGAACAATGAGGAGCAACTTAAAATGAGAGAGTTGGCACATAAAACAGCAAGCCAATACGCAAAAACTTGGGATGAGTTGGGGCAAGAATTTATTGCTGTGGTATCCAGTGTGGCTTAATTAGAATTAATAATTAAATAAAAATAAACTAATAAGAAATATACTATGAGTTTTTTGAATCAAATAAAATACAAATTAACTAGCGGAATTAAATATTTAGTACCGAATAATATGCGGGAAAAAATGCATCCGAGACAGCTACATGCTTTTAGTATTGGTACGCCAAAATCAGGTACGACTTCGATTGCTGGGTTATTTGAAAAAAACTATCGAGCAAGTCATGAGCCAGAACGTATCGAGCTTATTCATATTATTCATAAACATTTTAATGGTAAATTAACCGATGAGCAGTATATTGCTTGGTTGTTAAAAAGAGATAAGCGCATTTGGTTAGATATCGAATCTAACTGTTTTTTAGGATATCGGCCTGATTTGCTTTATCGAGCTTACCCTAAAGCAAAGTATATTTTATCGGTTCGAGCACCATTATCTTGGCTTGACTCTATGATGAATCATACCATAAATTATCCTCCACCCAGTGAACGTGTAATTAAGTATTGGCACGGTATCTTTTTTAAGCCCGATGTCTATCCACACAAAAAAGAAGACAAGGCTCTCATCGAGTATAATGTCTATTCAGTAGAAGCGTATCTAAGGTTTTGGTCTGATGCTGTGGCTAAGGTATTAGATGTGGTTCCTAAGGAGCAATTACTAATTGTTCCGACTAATGAAATGAAAGCAAAGGCAAATGATATTGCTAAATTTTTAAACATTGATGTGAGCACGTTAGACTTTGGTTCTGGGCATCTCAACAAAGCGCCTGCAAAATTTCAGTTGTTGGAAAAAATTGAAGCTGGTTATGTTGATGAGCTTATCGCGCAGCACTGTGAATCTGTTTTATTGCGACTGCGCGAAGAGTACCAAGTTGCTTTATAGTTGATATGTTGTTTTATCACGTTATGTGAACACGTGGTTAGGCATATCGATGTTTTAATTTAAGAATCGGGTATTCAAATGCATGCCAGGATATTGCTGCGAATATAAACGTTATACTGAATACACAGGCATAATTGAAAGCAACTAATAATGGAAGCTTGACTCCTTGGTAGTCGGCTATATTAAATTGCCAATAGTTATTCCACACAATCATTATTGGTAAGTGGAATAAGTACATCGCATAACTATATTTTCCCACTAATTTAAACAAAGAAAACTCGAAGAATTTAGTGGTATAAGATGTTTGCTTACTGACGATAAATAATACTAAAAAGAAAAATCCAAGTGCGGCAGTTGTTTGATTGAATAAACTAATTCCCCCGCTGACTGAAACAAAATGATGTAGAAGTACTATCTGTAGTCCAATAATCAAGAGTATTCCAGCTAATGCATGAAGATTATACTTCTTTAGTGTTTCATAAAGTTGTGGCTCTTTTATCGCTAACGCAAGTAATGAGCCTAATGCAATCGCGTCCCAACGAGAAACAGTAAAGTCGTAAGCTGCACTCGCGCCTGTTTCGATACCGCCCCAAACTTCAGGAAATTCATAGAAAAACCAAAAGCGAAACATAGGAGCTGAAATGATTAATGCTAAACAGACTTGCATTAAACGTTTAGGTGAAAGTGCAATGACCAGTAATGGCCAAAGTAAATAGTATTGCTCTTCAATGGCAAGTGACCACATATGGCCGAATCCAGAGTCATCTAAAAAGGGACGGATCCAATTGTGCATATAAAGCCAAAACCATGTTTGATGCTCTAAAGGTGAGGCCATCCATTCAGGAGAACTATTGAGCAACGGTAAAAGAATAAAGAAAAAAGCGAGCGTTAAATAGTAAATAGGAAAAATTCTTAAGCTTCTACGAATGTAAAAGTTTTTGAGTTGGTTGGAAGCTCCTTTACTTTCCAATAAAATTTTTGTAATTAAAAAGCCTGAGATCACAAAAAATAGCTGAACACCAACCCAACCCATATTAGCAAGCAGAGTTAGCCCTTTATCTATTGCGCTTTCTGGTTCCCACTCCAGCGAAGAAGACACATGACCAAACATAACCCAACTAATTGCAAGTGCTCTTAGTCCATCTAAACCCTTAATATAATTATTCATAATTAACTTCTATTTTATAATGCGAGCCAGCTGGCTCTATCTATCACTGCTAACTGAGTTTTTTGTTGAAGACTTTTCGAAAATACTCAGCGAAACCTGTCATTTCTGCTTCAAACTCAATTGGTCTTATATTTTCGCCATCTAAAAAACGATAAAGCATTAGTCTTTGAGTATCTTTATCGTTGAGGCCTGGCATACAGTTAGTTGCGGATTTTATCTTAAATTCTTTCAGAGTTGGGTTTACTCCGTCACCATATTTACCACTTGGATAGCAAAAGTGATCGGCTGGTTTTCCTGTGAGAGATTCAAGTATTTCTTTATTTTCTTTAATTTCTTTTCTAGCAACATCTAAGTCATCTGAAGGGAAAATATGACGATGGGTATGTAGTTGAATATCAACGCCATCATCTGAAAGCTCCTTGCATTGTTCTGGCGTAATATATCGATAACAATGATTATCTTGGACACTTTTAAAGTCTGAGTCTAAAATTTCTGAAACTTTTTCTAGTAAACTTTCCTTTTCATAAGCATCTAAATTTTTATCAGCATATTGCATGATACCTTGGTAAAAAGTTGTTTCGGTAGGCACTTGATCAAGTTCAAAATGCCCAGTAAGTTCACAAAACGGTGTGCCTAACTGGATACTTTTTTTCGGACTGAAAGCTATCAAATGTTGTAGAGCAATATTAAAAACAATGGCTTGTTTTTGCATGTAGTAACTGCTGACATACAATGTCCAAGGAAAACTATAGGATTTTAGTAATGGTGCTGCATGGGAATACATGCCGTTCCAGCCATCGTCAAAAGTGATAACTGTGGAATAGTCTTCTACTTGATCTTTATCAAGCATGTTGATTCCATCATCAAGCTTGACGATGTTGTAGCCATGCTTTTGTAGATATTGCATACGTTGTTCAAGTAAAGAGTGACGAATGAAAAGCCAGTCAAATACTAAATGCTCTTTATCAAAAGAAATACCATGATAACAAAGTATTCTCAGCTTATTTTTAGAACTAACTTTCGCTAGATAAAAAAGCCCAGTGTATTTTGCAATGTAATAGATAATGAGTTTTATTTTTCTCACAGATAGTTCCAGTTATTTAGAGTTTGCTGGCTTCATGCCGTGTTTGCACCAAATCCTTTAAACTTATTAATTTTGATTAAATAAGCTTTAAGTGGCGTAGCAATATTTCTTTCGTAGTAAAAATAAATGCAGTAAGACAAATATAGCATTAATATTGTTACTAAAATAATAGCGAAGACCTCTCCTATGTAGGGAGAAATATAGTCGAGCATAACTTTCCCTACCAAGTTATGTATTAAGTAAAGAGGATAAGTTAATGCTCCTAACGTCATTAAACGAGTGCTTTGGGTTATTTTCCATTTGCCCGTAGCGACTAACCAAAATATGACATATAGCAATGCAGTAATTACGACACAAGTGATTTGTTCTGCTTGGGTAGCATGAGATAAAAACTCAGGTGACATTCTATAAATCCAGTAGGCTGACAATAGGTAGGAAATAATCATACAAGTGGAATAATAAAAGGTATTTTCGCCTCTTTGAATCATATATAAACATACACCAGCGATAAAAAATGATGAATATTCTGGTGTGATAAACCAACCCATAAAAAATGGCTGTTTAAATAAAGTAAAAGTGATGGTCATGATCAGCCAGATAGCTAACCAGGTTTTTACTTTGGATAGTAGATTTAATGACAAAAGTAAGAAAATGCAGAAGTAAAACTGTAGCTCTTTAGCAAGAGTCCAATAGACGCCGTCCAAGTCTCTGAAACCAACAAAGCTTTGTAGCATAGTCATATTAACTAAATAGGTAATCAGGTTTAAATCTGGTTTAGCATGTGAATAATAAGCAACTACGCCAGTAATAGTGACACATAACCAATAGACTGGGTAGAGTCTGGCAAAACGAGCTATTGCAAAATCTAGATTAGAGCGATGCATGGCTGAAGCTAAAATAACGAATCCACTAATCATGAAAAATAGCGGAACGCCTAAAAAGCCATACTGGGTAATGACTTCAAGTCCATCTAAAACAGGGATATGCCTAGGAATATCTACCGAGAAGTAAGCTATATAGTGAAATAATACAACACTTAGTGCTGCAATAAATCTGAGAAGGTCGAGCTCTTTTAGTCTCAATGTATGTTCCTTATTCAATTAAGCCTTGAATTTCTTTTTGTTATATCTAGAGGAAATATGCCCTGACAATGCTGCCGATAGGGGATAAATTCGTTTAGAACCCTAATGCAAGTGGAGTGAATAATTTAGCTTGGCAAAATAGCATAATACACTAAGATTTTCCATTAAAATTAGGTTGTTAAGCTAGTCTATAGCTCTTTCTGGATGTGCTGTTTTCGATTTAAGTATTATATAAAATACGCTATTTTTGACAAGTATTTGTTAGCAGAAGTAATATGAGCGCCTCTCTAATTCGAGTTTGGGTATTAATTACTGCCAGATACCTGAATATATCATTTTTGTAAGGCGTGTATTTTTATTGCAATGAAACAACAAAAGTTTATATTTTTTGTGGTTTGTGTAAATAATCCTGTGGAAATAAAGTAATTGGCAATAACTGATTATTCAATGGGACAATTTTTCCGTACAATAACGCGCATGATAGTTTTGCTTAACAACTAATAGGAACCGCCAATGGAAAAGCCCCGCATAATGTTAATGTTTCCGGGTCCGGCAATGACTTTTCAATATACGCATTTGGAAAAATTTAAAGCGCTCTCCCAGCATTATACTGGATGTATCGTTATCACCGGAGAAGAACATGAGAAGGCTGTATTAGGTGATTTTGAGTATGAAGCCTATCCTGTATTTGACTCTAACGGTTTCAGCAAAGCTTATCAGTATTTTAAAGCATGTAAAGCCGCAATAAAAAAGCGTTTAGGAACACCTGAACAAATTGACATGATAGTCGCATATGATCCGATCAAGCTGGGTTTGATCGGTTTGGTTTTAAAGAAGTTATATAAAACTAAGCTATTAGTGGAAGTGAATGGGGATTTTACAGCAATGGAGAATTACGCTGGCAGCCAGTATGCATTTTTAAATAAGTTAAGACGTTTTATTTTTATGCGGTTAGAAAAATTTGTATTGAAAAGAGCTGACGGAATTCGCTTACTGTATGACAGTCAAATTGAATGGACGGGGATCACTAGGAAAACTCACATTATTGATCGGATTTTTGATTATAGTGGTTTAGAAAGCTTTCAATGGATTAAACACACCAACCAGATTTTATTTATTGGCAGCCCTTATCATTTGAAAGGCGTAGATATTTTAATCAAGGCGTTTAAAAAAATTGCGAGTGATTATCCTGATTGGAAGTTAACTATTGTCGGTTGGTTTTTAAATTTAGATGAAGTTCTTGAAGAGATCGATAATCATCCACAAATTGAATATTGCAAACCTGTAATGCCTAAAGAAGTTAGAAAGCTTATGGGGGAGTGTGGCTTTTTTGTATTGCCATCAAGAACTGAAGCGATGGGACGGGTTTTGCTTGAGGCTATGGCTAGTCAAAAAGCCCGTGTAGGCAGTAATGTTGGTGGTATTCCTACAGTTATCAAAGATGGTTATGACGGAGTACTATTTGAGTCAGAAAATGCTGATTCTTTAGCTATTGCGTTAGAAAAACTAATCAGAAATCCTGAATTACGTGAAACGATGGGAAAAAATGCTAAATTGCGTCTTGCTGAGGAGTTTAGCTTAACTCAATTTATCCATAAAACGACCAAACTATATAATGCGGTATTAGATAAATAAGCATTTTATTGGATTGTTTCAAAAGTTTAAATGACTGCCTACCTTAATGTTGATGTAAATACCAAGCTTGAAACATTAAGGTAGACCATAGCGCCGCGGAGTTATCTCGCTTTCCCTCTACATGCTGTTGCCAAATATTATTAAGTTTATCTCGGTTTAGTAGATTATGTTGATGGCTGGTGGGATCTAAGATCAGTGATTCCCCCCAGGACTTTAATGGGCCACGTAACCAGTCCGCAATCGGTACACTGAACCCCATTTTGGGTCGTTCAATTAGTTCTCTTGGCACGCGTTTAAAGAGCACATCACGTAAAATTCGTTTCGATATTCCATTTTGATATTTATACTCCAGTGGTAAAGTCCAAGCAAACTCTACAACTTTATGATTAAGTAATGGCAGTCGAGTTTCCAGACTTGATGCCATGCTTGTTCTATCTACCTTGGTCAAGTTGTCATCTGGTAAGTAGGTAACTGTATCGATTGCCATCGCTTGTTCTATAAACGAACGGTTAGGTTGCATGACTTCTAACATTTCTGAGTTTAATAAAAAATGGGGAGTAAAATCACCAACAAATATTTGATCTTCAGTTTGGCAATAAGAAACCAGCATTTCATAAATTTCTGTGGTATTACGTTTTTTTAATAGCTGTGCAAGTTTCTGAATTTTTAAGCCCATTCTTGAGTTTGTATTTGACGAACCTGACAATTTAGCGATCAACTGATAAATATTTTCATACAGTGATGGTGGAAAAAGCAAAATGATGTTAGCTGCCACGTTTCGTATAGAGGCTGGCAATTGCCGAGTTTTGTTCCAGACTTTTTCGGTATAGGTGTAACGATTATAGCCGCAAAAAAGTTCGTCTCCTGCATCTCCAGAGAGACAAACAGTGACTTCTTTACGTGCCATTTTACTGACAAAATAAGCAGGTAAAACAGACGAATCAGCGAATGGTTCATCAATAATGTTAGGTAAATCAGAAACTAAGTTTAAACAATCTTGCGACTCAATATAAAGTTCATGGTGCTTAGTTCCTAAGTGTTTAGCAATTTTTGCTGCAAACTCTGCTTCATTATAATCTTTTTCTTGAAAGCCAATAGTGAATGTATTTATCGGAGATTGACTTTGCGCCTGCATAATTGATGTGGTTAAACTCGAATCTATACCGCCAGAAAGAAATGCACCAAAAGGCACATCACTGATCATTTGATCTTTAACGACTCGGTTAAGTAATGTATCCAGCTTTTCAACAGATTCGTTATAACTTAGCGTGTTATTTTGATGGCTTTCCGATAGAAAAGAATCAAGTTTCCAGTAAGCCTGGGGTTTTAATTCTGCTTTTTCCGTTTGGTAAAAAGGAGAGAATTTTTCTGTTTGAAAAATTTCAGCAAGTGGTAAAGATAGAATAGTACCAGGCTGTAATTTGTAATGATTTTCGTAAATTGAATGAGGGAGTGGCACATATCCATATTTTAAGTATTGTGGAAGAATATTTTTATTAACTTGTCCATGCCAGCAATCAATTTTTTGAAATGCTTTTAACTCAGAACCCCAGACAAAGTTTTTTCCTTGCCAGCCATAATAAAGAGGTTTTTCGCCTAGTCTGTCGCGGCACAAATGGAGAATTTCCTCTTGGTTATCCCATAAAGCAAATGCAAACATACCTTCAAACTTTTGTACTGCAGATTGTAGGCCGTATTCTTCAATTGCAGCCAACATAACTTCAGTGTCAGAGCCACCGTTAAATTGATAGCCTTTTTCTTTTAGCTTTTCTCGAATACGCTTAAAATTATAAACTTCTCCATTGTAAACAATCATGTAACGCTCTGAAGTAGAGCGCATTGGTTGACGACCATTCTGAGACAAATCCTGAATGGATAATCGGGTATGGATCATGGCCAAGTTATTGTGTGACCAGTAATGATTATCATCTGGGCCACGATGAGAAAGCGCACTCGCCATTTGTGTGGCGACATGATCAAGCGAAAGTGATTGATCCTGAGTTATGATACCGGCAATTCCACACATGATTCTGTCTTATTTTCCTGCGTAATCGTCAAATAATTGAGCGAGATTTTTTCCTATAGAAGCGTAAGAATATTCTGCTAAAGCAAGTTCTCGTGCTTCAGTTTGTAATGTGTTTCTTTTTTCATTATCAAACAACACTTGCTCTATTGCAGTAACATACTCTTCGGCACTGGATGCGTAAATAACATTCTTTTGATCACTAACATCAATACCCTCACAAGCAATTTGATCAGCAACAATCGCCATTCCCATCGAGAGTGCATCAACAATTTTTAGCTTGGTTCCCCCGCCATCTTTAATAGGACAAATATAACATTTTGCGTTGTCCAGATAAGGTCGGATATCATCAACAAAGCCGTGAACATGAAAGCGCTTGTCTTGTTTTGATAACTTAACAATTTCTTCTGGTGGATTAGCGCCAATGATATCAATCTCCAGTTCTGGATGCTTATTTTTTATTGCTGGCCAAATTTCATTAGCAATAAATAATACCGCTTCGATGTTAGGGTACCAACTTAATGTACCCACAAAAATCAGACGATTAGATTTTTGTGGGTTTTGTGCAGGTAAAAAATAATTGGTGTCAACCCCGTTAGCCACCGTATGACATTGACTTTGAGGTGCAATTTCTTTTAATCGTAGAGTATCAACTTCTGAACAAGTAAAGTTAAAACTAAAAGTTGGGCACAGTGATTTTTCAAATTTTTCCAGACGCTGCCCTTCTTGTTTGAAATAGAGTTTTTTTAGTGCATTATTTTCTTTTGAGGCTCTTCTTATTAGCATGTGTGATTCAATATTATGATGATCCAATGAAGTTGGAATATCACCGCAATACTGTTTAAACGGTGCTAAACTGATGGTATCAAAATGAACAAAATCAAAGTCATGCTGCTTAATCAGTGATTTCACTTTTTCTGCGTACTCATCTGAGAGCAACCAGTTCATGGTATAAGGAGCCTTTGTAAATAAACTTTTAATGGCCATCCACTTTTTTGCAAAGCTGCTTCCATCTAATGGTAGAGGAACAAACTCCACCGAACGACAGTAGGTTGATAAATGGTTTTGTGCCTCTAAGACTCCTTCTGCGACAGAAGGAAACAGTGGAGCGATGAGATCTTCCTGATTAAATGCCAATAAATGTACTTCATGGTATTGACTGAGTTGTTCCACCAAGTGATAACCACGTTGTAACACGCCGCCTTTGGGAGGATAAGGTATAAAATGTGAGAGCCACAAAATTTTCATAAATTTACTTAATATTTTTGAGTTAATGACTAAGCATTGCTTGATACTTATTAATATATTGAGAAAGCATTTGCTCAACTGAAAAAACGGTTTTTGCCTTTTGTTGATTATTGGCTTTCATTTGTTTTCTTAGTTGGCAGTCATAAGTTAGTTGATTGATACGTTCAGGTAGTTGGTTTTCTTCGTTTAGTTCATATACAAAGCCATTTTCACCATGTTCGATCAATTCTTTATTGCCGCCAACATTACTCACAACACAGGGTAAGCCCGCTGAAAGAGCTTCAATAATACTACAAGAAAGACCTTCACTGGCTGAAGTTAGAGTAAAAATATCAGCATCATCTAAAATGGTAGCCACATCAGTTCTTTCACCTAATAAAAAAACCTTCTTTTCTAGTGATAAAGCTTTTATGTGATTTGAAAGATTTTCATACTCGTCACCACCGCCTACAATAAACAATTCTATATTGTTGTTTTGCAATAATGCCGCCATTGCTGAAATTTGCTCTTTATGTCTTTTTAATGGGATTAGACGGCCAACGCTTACCACTTTTGTAGCGGTTGTACTTCCTGTCGTTTGTATTATATGTTGTTGTGAGGAGCTATCGCTTTCAGGATCAAATCCGTTATAAATACAATTAATTTTTTTACTCAGAGGGATGTAGTTTTCGTAAAATGCCTGCATGTCTTTAGAAACAGTCACCAGTTGAGTATTCAGTGATTGAGTTAGTCTGAGTAATAAACCTCGTCCCAAGCGCTCTTCGACCATATATTTATCGTGCAGTGTCCCTAAGTGAGGAATATTGTATTTCCAACAGCCAAAATATGCCCCAGTTATTGAACCATACAAATGGCTATGCAAAATATCGATTTTATGCTCATTCAGTAGTTGAGCTAACTTTTTTGAAAACTGGAAAATAGTTAAAACTGATTTGTATAGTTCTAAATAAGGAATAATAACCTCTTCAATTCCCAATGCTTTAGTTTGTTGGCTGATATATGGGTTTCCAAAATGAAATACAACGACTTGATGTTCACTTGAGTGAATAGCTTCAGCTAAACGAATAAGCATTGTTTCGGCGCCACCAACGCCGAGCGTATCTATAAATTGTGCAATTTTTAATGGATTATTCATTAGGCACCTGAATAGAACGATATAATTTGATGAATTGTTCTGCATTGTGTTTTGCAGAAAAATACTCTGTTATCCGCTTTTGTGCGTTTAAACTTTTTTGATTAGTATCTTCATCGTTATTGAGTAGCTGGTTGAGTTTTTCTGTAAAAGATTCCGCTAATTGATTTTCAACTAAAGTACCACTTTTACCATTATCTAAAACGTGTGGAATTCCACCAACAGCCACCGAGAGTACAGGAGTGCCAATTGCCATTGATTCAAGTAGGGTCATAGGAAGACCTTCATGATCAGATATTATTACTAATACATCTAATGCTGAAATTGCAGGATAAATATCTTCTGTGTGACCATGAAAAATTATTTTATTGCTACAGCTTGTATTTTGAGCTTGTTCTTTTAAGCTTTTTTCTAGTGGACCACCACCGTAAATTAAAAAGTTGCAAGGCGTTGTGCTATGCTTCTGCCAATGTTCTGCAAACTCAATAAATTTGTCAACGCGTTTAACGTCAACCAAGCGCCCAACGAACCCAATATTATAATTTATTTTTTCATTTGATAGAGGTTTTATGAGCGGATTTTTTACAAATGGTTGTATCGCTTTAGTATTCACCCCATTTTCAATAACGACGACTTTTTTATTAGAAAATAGCTTTTCTAAACTTTCTGAAAGTTGTTGAGAAACAGCCACAATTTTCTTTTGTAAGTATTCACCAATGATATTTTCAAGAATATGTAAAAAACGTTTATGTATTTTTAACCAGCTAGGATAATACTCTGCATGCCCATGACAACTTCTTAATGAGGGAATTTTTCCAGCAAAATAAGCAGCCAGTCCACCAACAATATTTTCTTTAAAGCGGTGAGTATGGACTACATCAGGGTTACTTGATTTTAAGATCTTAATGACCTCTTGAGTGATTGTCAGGGTATTAAGCTGACTTTCATCTAAAATGTGGACTGTAATGCCAATTGTATTTAAACGGGTAGCAAGCTCACCATTATTTAATAAAATAACTTCAACATGATGGTTAAAGTCATTTTTTAACGAGTCACACAACGTAAAAAGTTGAACTTCAGCACCAGCCCAAAGATCACCTGAGGCAATATGTGTAATTTTTAATTGAGCATTTTGCATAAAAACTTGCCTATTATTCTTATTTTTATTTAACGTTTTGATGGCGCCCAAGTCGTAACCCGCTTTCCACTCATAAATTGGAGGGTTGCATGGGCTATAGCTATATTAACTTGCACAAAAAAATAAGGAATTTTGACTAAGGCGTTTTGTCTGGCCTTTGCTGATAGCCTGCCAGCCATTGCCGCGCCATAAAATGCCAACTGGCCTAAAAAAAGTAGCTGATATATGAGACCTTGATTTAGCAATAATAGATTGCTGATTGCTGTAAGCAACAAAAACCAAGGAACAACCCAGCGCATCAGTTTATGAGAAAAAATTTGAAAGGCAAACAAACCGAACTTAGATGGGTTTAGAACATCCAGACGAGAAAATAGTGCGGCTATCCCACGGATAACAGTTCTGACTTTTCGCTGATATTCTTTGGTTTCGTCTTTGAGGTTGGGATAATAACCTAGTAATTCAGGTTCTGAAATTGCAATAAAACCCTTTGAGTAGCAATTGAGAGCGGTATTAAAGTCGCTTGGAACTGTGATATCCCAGTCCTGACATATTTCTTTGCGAGCACTAAAAAATGATCCACTTAAACCAACTAATGATTTTACCGAACCTTCTAATTGGCGTAACCACATTTCATATTTGACGTACGCGCCTTCCCCTGCAACGCTTCCATCAGCTGAAATAAACCGATCTTCACTAGATATTGCGCCGATCTGAGGATCTTGGAATCGCTTAGCAATGATATGGAGAGCCTGTTTTTCTATTTTTGTACTTACATCAGAAAAAACCAAAATCTCACCTTTTGCACTTTGAATCGCTGATTTTTGTGCATTTTCTTTTCCTTTACGCTCCTCTACATGTACCAGACGAACGCCTTGGCTTGCATAACGTTGTACAATATCATTCGTTTTATCGGTAGACCCATCAGATGCAACGAGTATTTCAAGTTTATCTGCAGGATATTCAACTTCTAGAGTGTTGAGAAGCTTTGCTTCAATTTGTTTTTCTTCGTTAAAAGCCGTGATAATAAACGATAGTGTCGGGAGCGAGTGAGGTTCTACTAATGCTGTATCTTTCTGCTGGCGTTTTGGTAATAGCACCAAAATGCAAGGATAAATGAAGTAACTGTAACTGGCCCCAAGTAGACCTAAAATTAAGAGCGATGTTAAAAGCATTATTAAATCTTTCCGTGATGCTAAGTGATTATTTTTATGGCTATTTTTTTGTGGTTGCCAAAGAGTCGTTAGCTTATGTTAAAAGTGCTAAAAAGTATACCCAAAATGGTTAAAATCGTGACTCCAAAGCGATTTTGATAACTGAAGATTAATGGCATAAAACAAGCTAATATGGTAGGGTTTGCTAAAATTCCACGACGCGTATTTTAAGTTAAATACAACGCCACTTATTTTTGCTAAAGGATTGAATTATATGCGATTTTCTTATTATTTTACTTTCAGTATTGTAGCTGTTTTCAGCCTCTTTATTTCTGCATGCTCAGAAGAGTCCAAACCTGAGCCTAAAAATGCTTATGAAAAAGCGGTTTATAACCCGCAGCGTCAGGATAGTGATGTGGCACAGGATAAATCTCGCAAGCCAGCAGAAGTTTTAGCTCTGACTGGGTTAGGTGAGGGCATGATTGCTGCTGATATTTACGCAGGATCGGGGTATTACTCTGAGTTAATGAGCTATCTTGTTGGGAGCAATGGTAAGGTTTATTTACACAACAAGGCAAAAAATGCGGAAAAAGCGAGCGAGAAATTAGCCAATAACCGATTGCCTAATGTTAAACCCTTGGTAGGGGATATTACAGATTTTAAATTACCAGAGCCTGTCGACTTTCTTTTAGTATCCAAAGTTTTTCATGATTTATATGTATCAGAAGATGCAGAGTCTAATGTTGATCAGTTTTTTTCACAGTTAAAAAAGTTTGTTAAGTCTGGAGGAAAAGTATTAATTATTGATCATTCTGCAACCGATGGTAGTGGAATTAGTTTAACAGAAAGAACGCATCGAATTGATCCTGCCTATGTGATTAGTGCTTTTAAAAGCCATGGATTTGAGCTCAGTGCACGTTCTGATGTGTTGAGTAATACTGAAGATCAAAAAGAAGTGAATATCTGGGAGCCTTCAGTCTTTAAGAAAACAGATAAGTTCCTTTAGGGTTCAGTTCAAGATTTCAGTGGCAGTTGTGTAGGTTTGGGGTGGTTGGGTGTTGTGCGGGCACACATTGTTACACGTCTGGCGGCGCGCGCCCATCACGGCGAAGCCCTCCACGGGGCAACCATAAAGTGCACGCCATAAATAATGTTTTTCTGCTTTTTGATTTTTGAGTTCTATGCTTACTGTAGAACTCAGTTGTAGTATTT
>JAUIHB010000351.1 GCA_030432465.1 Gammaproteobacteria bacterium | reverse complement strand
GATACCTATTACGCTATGTTTCATGACGATCACCTTGTTTAAATTATGACTTTTCAACTTAATTGTGGCACACCGCTGTCTGAACAGGGTGATCATCTCAGCAGTCATTTTTATAGTCATTATCAATCGTTGAAGTGAAAACAGAAGTGGTCACACCTGCGGCGATAGCCATTGGCAGTAAGTTCGGAGTGTTATTCGCTGGCACTGGTAACCGAGCTGATAATTTAGTGGGGAGGTCAGTGATAATTGATAACACGCTTGCGCCTGAGCTAAAAAAATGGCATTTTAGAGGTAATAATCAACAATTAATTTATGGAAAAAACGTTAGGAATAGTTGATGAAAATTATTGTCGGATCACTGACATTAAAAATTTCCTGTCACTTTAACGAACAAAAACCATTAATAAAGTATGAGTGCTGTGTTAACGCGGCACAGTCCAACAGACATTTATATTGATTGGAAATCAACATAAATGCTTATTAGTTAGAAGCCAAAGAGAGAATGGAGTAATCATCAAGTGCCAATTTTCGATATTTCAGGTGACAAGTTATCTGCCGTAGAGCAGAAGAACTTCGCATTGGAAAAGGACTTGCAGTCCTTGATTGAGAAAAACCTCGAAACCGTCTTCAATTGCCGGTTTGTTGCGAGTGAGTTTTCAACTGGCGCACAACACGCAGGAAGAATTGATAGCCTTGCATTATCAGAAGAAGATAATCCAGTCATTATCGAATACAAAAAAGTCGAATCTTCAGAGCTCATCAATCAAAGCCTTTTTTATCTGCATTGGATACAAGATCATAAAGGTGATTTTGAAATTGCAGTGCAAAAAAGACTGGGAAATGAGGCCAAAGTAGATTGGTCTGATGTTAGAGTAATTTGCCTTGCGCCAAACTACAAAAAGTATGACGTACACGCTGTTCAAGTCATGGGGGCAAATATAGAACTTTGGAAATATCGGTTATTTTCCAATAATTCATTATATCTTGAGGAGGTTTTTCATACTTCTAAGTCAACAGCTTCGTCTACGTCTGTCGTTCCAAGTGAGAATGGATATAAAAATCCTGTTATGGTTGAAGCAGGTAAAAAAGCCGCACTAACTCGCGCCACGGCAACCTATACATTCGATGAAAGACTTGAGGGGAAAAGTGAACAAATTCATGAGCTAACAGCAACGATCCGAGAGTTCATTCTTGGCTTAGATGAATCCATAGAAGAAGTGCCAAAAAAGTTCTATGTCGCGTACAAAATATCCCAGAACATTGCCTGTATAGAAGTGAAAGGTAAAAATATTAAGTTGTTTTTAAAGCTCAAACCGTCTGATATTCCTAATAAAACACCTTACTATCGAGATGTTACTTCAATAGGTCACTATGGTACTGGTGATGTTGAGTTTACAGTATCGTCGGAGTCAGAGTTTGAGACGGTGAAAGAGTTTATTTCTATGGCGTACAACAAGGTTGGCGGCTAATGGCTTCTAACCAACGACTGCACCTGACAAATTTCCGCTGTCGTGATTATCGGGACGGCCAACAGAAGAGCATGTCGTTGAGTTGTAAAAAAATAAGGGGTCATGTCTATTGTATAATAAATTGTTGTCTGTATAATGAATTATATGCCAAAAATAATCGTGGACAGTCATTTTTCTGATTAGAAAGTTATACAACGATAATTAAAGTTTTAGACGAGATAAAACTTGATTATCTGGTGTTTAAAAAGAACTGTTAGTGAAAAACAGAGTTGATTGGTTGAATTAACTGAATTACAAGCAACCGAAATCACCACGAATGCGGTTAATGATAGATTGTAATTTCTTTAGCTAAAATTAAATTTGAATAATTATTTTAACCCGATAAAACTAAAACTAAATGATCCATTTTTACTTTTTTATCAGTAAGACGATAGCACCCTTGCTCAATAATAAAGCTTATTTTAAATTTATTATTGCGCGGTATTTTAATTGTTGTTTATCTAAACATATTTTTGGGTAACTATATTCAGTTATAAATCAAGTGAGGTTAGGCTTAAATACGATTGTATTACTTTAAATTAATTAGCCATTTAAAAAGAAATGTCTTTTAATTGTCCCCGAATGTCCGTTTTTCTTTCTTTGTTTACTATTCTCGAAAAGAAAAGTAAATTTTTTTTGAAATGTCGCCCTTTTCACTTTTAAATCAGAATAATTAGCAATAGTCTTTCTTTCCGGTAATTCGGATAAATATTAATCAAGTTAGTTTAAGCATTGAAGCGTTATCAGAGAAAGAATGACTTTGAGCATCATTCTATTGTTACTGCCAGTTGTGGGGTGACAATCGAAAAGTTCAAAGCGCAGTAGAGTGTTTTGATTATTTAGAAAATCGTTCAGTGAAAATCAATTTTCTAGTAATCAAACGTTCTAGCTTTAATGTCTGGAAAGTCGATAACTTACTTTATTTATCAAGCCTTTTATCTTTCCAGAGTTTACTTTGTCGGGGACCAATACAATGAAAAAGAAAAATAACGACTTAATCAAAAATAAAATACTCGCAGGAGCCATTATCGGGATTTCATCGATAACCGGGCTTCATGCCAGTGAGGATGAGCTAACTGCTCAGCGCCAAGCTGTCCAGAACCAGACTGTCCAGAGTCAAGCTGCGGCTATCGAACTCTCACATGAGTTATCGCTGGAAATCAACGCAGAGAATATTTACCGAGCTTACTTTCCCAATGAAGATATCGCGGACAAAGCGATCATCAGTTTTCATGGACAACTTTTGGAAAGTAATAAGCCTGAAGGCTATCTCATTATGGAGCTTTCTGATGAGGATATTCAAAAACTGAAAACCTTTAATTTTAAGATTGAAAAAGCCAACGTTTACATTCAACAACGTAATAAACGCCTAAAGTCGATTCAACAAGCGGTTTTAAACGGTGAGAACGTCTGGTCGAATAATACCAGTGCACAACCTATTCCTAATTACAGTTGTTATGAAACCGTTGAAGAAACCTTTTCGCAAGCGCAATCTCTCGCCAGTAACTATGCTGATATTGCTGAATGGATTGATATCGGCGACTCTTGGGAAAAGAAAAATAATTATGGTGGTTATGATCTGCAGGTGCTCAAAATCACTAATAAAAATATCACCGGAAGCAAACCCAAACTGTTTGTGAACAGTGCCATTCATGCCCGAGAGTATGCGACAGCACCGTTAAATTTAGCCTTTGCGAAATGGTTGATTGAAGGTTATAACACTAACCCGGATGCGACCTGGATTGTGGATCATCATGAAGTGCATTTATTGCTGCAAACCAATCCCGATGGTCGTAAAAAAGCCGAAGGCGGTTTATCCTGGCGTAAGAACACCAACCGCAATTACTGTGGTTCAACCTCAAACTCGCGCGGCGCCGATCTCAACCGAAACTTTACCTTTTTCTGGAATTACGGTAATGGCTCCAGCGGTGATCAATGTAATGAAACCTATCGCGGTTCTTCAGCGGCATCAGAGCCCGAAGTGCAAGCACTGGAAAGTTATGTGCGTTCACTTTTTCCCGATAAACGCGGTCAGAATCAAAACGATGCTGCGCCGCTGGATACGCAAGGGATACATATCGATGTTCATAGTTATGGTGAATTAGTTTTATGGCCCTGGGGACATACCAACAGTGTTGCGCCGAATGCCTCGGGACTACAAACGCTGGGGCGTAAGTTTGCCTATTTTAATGGTTATGATCCCAAGCAAGCTATCGGGCTTTATCCAACTGATGGCACCTCTGATAATGTCAGTTATGGTGAGCTGGGTGTTCCAGCGTATACGTTTGAGCTAGGGACCAGCTTTTTCCAGAGTTGTTCGGTTTATGAGAATGAAATACTGCCTGAGGTTTTACCGGCGCTTATTTACGCCGCCAGTGTT
>JAUIHB010000350.1 GCA_030432465.1 Gammaproteobacteria bacterium | reverse complement strand
AAGTCGAATTACTGAGAAAGTTTGATCTGTTGGAAGCCAGAAGACCTTATGCTGATCCCATCGGGGAAATACAAAATTTTGAGAAAGGGGTATTAAGCACCATAGACACCGAGGAGCAATATGGCATGCGATACCATGAAACAGTCAATCAGATCAGGCGGCAAGCTTCTGAACTTGTTGATTTTCGAGTTGCTCAAGTTAAAGGTTTAGATGTTATCGTTGAAGAAAAAAACATAGCTTATTCGAAAGTTACTCTTAAAGACGAAAGCGTCCTAACTGCAAAATTGATAGTGATGGCTTGCGGCTACCGTTCCCCTCTATTCTCCAAATTTGATCTCAAAGTAGATCATCAAACTGAATTGCATTCAAATACGATTGGTTTTGATATTGAGCCGATTAATGGAAGCACATTTAACTTTAACGGTTTTAATTATCACTTGGACGCCGAAAAATCAGGCATTGATTATTTAACTTTATTTAAAATTAAAAACGTTATGAGAGCTAATTTGTTTACTCAATTATCGGCTAAAGATCCCAGAGCGATTGCTTTAAGAAAAAATCCTCTCGAAACACTCAATGAGTACTTTCCGGAGTTAGTTAAACATATTGGCGAGTTTAAAATTAGTAGTAAAGTGGAAACTTTTATCACAAATTATTATCAAGTGAAGTCTTGGGAAAACATCAATGTCGTGATGGTTGGTGATGCTTTCCAAAGTGTTAGTCCAGCAACGGGAACGGGACTTTCAAAAGTCTTTAACGATGTTGATGTTCTGTGCAATCGATGGTTCCCTAAATGGTTTGCAGGTAAAGAGATTAAAACGGAGGATATCGCTCAATACTATCGAGATCCTCAAAAAATAAAAATAGATAAAAACTCGTTAAACGTTTGGCATTGGTATCAAAAACAATATCTTGCGAAAAATGATTCTAAACTGAACTATCGTGTGCGGATTTATCAGATTCTTCACAAATTACGTCATTTTTTAAAATCATTTGTCGAATAATTTTAAAAGAAACTAGCTTTGGTTACACGGAAGTTTCAATATTCTTTAAATGTGGCTACAAAGAAAATAATTACTTGATTGGAAAAATTCAACAAATCATAATGGTAGCACACTTATATCCACTGTATATTACATTGTCGAAGCCTTTATAAGGTTGATGTTAAGTTTTAACCATTCAGAGTTTATCAGGGGCTCTACCTGATGCTGGTTTTCCTGCTATTCTAAATTCGAAGGTAAATAAAAGTATATGGCGCGTTTTAATTTTAAACATTTCGTTTTTGACGACGAAACTTTTGAACTCTTTATTGGCGTAACATCAGTATCAATTCCACCTCGACAAGCAAAGTTATTAGCACTTTTTCTAAACAGACCTCAGGTACTTATCTCTCGCAATGAAATTATAAAGAATGTTTGGGGGGGAACTAAGTTAGAGGAAGATCAAGCGATCAATTTTGCAATTAAAGGGCTTAGGACAATTTTGGGAGACAATGCACAGTCACCTCGGTTTATAGAGACATTGCCAAGACGAGGATATCGTTTTGTTAGTGAAGTAGAAACTGATGATATTCAAATGAAAAATAGCTCGATATCACTTTTCAGAAAATTAAAAGCCCCGTTATTTTTGTCAAGTATAATTGCAATTTTCCTGTTTGTAAGTATTGTTCAATCTGTTTTCAGGGAGGAGGAGCATTATGAAAATTCTTTGCAAACTACTCTTGATTATGATCTTGATCGCGCCTTGTATTTATTTAATCAAGGGAGCTATTCGGGTTATCAAAGAAGTTCGAAAATTTTCGATAAAATTATTGAACAACACCCAGATTATGGGCCTGCTTACAGCTATGCTGCTATAGCTGCCGTCTTTACCTCTAAAGGTTTAGAAAAAAAGAATTTAATAGACTTTTTTATTGAACGTGCAAAATTTTTATCGCCAGATACGGCACTTACTTCAACGGCACTTGGAATTTATGCTTTTTATATTGAATGGGATATAGCTAAAGCCAGAAGTTATTACGAGCAAGCCTATGTAATCGATGATACTTGGGTTTTGTTGTTACATGAATATTCTGTTGTTGCCAGCTTTTACAAAAATCATACGTTAGCAATTGAACTAACCCAAAAAATATTGAAGCTTGATCCAGGAAAAGCGCAGGAACGATTTCATTCCGGATGGGTATATCAAGTTCAGGGACAGTACTATAAGGCATTAAAGCACTATAAATGGAGCTTAGAAATTAACCCCGATGATATTTCTACCAATCTGCAAGCGGGATTAGTCGCACAGAAACTAGGATTAAATGAACTATCCAGCCAATTTTTCTCTGTTGTACTTGATAAGCTTCAGGCGAGTGATGAAGTGAAAACTTCGGTTATGCAAGCATTAAAGCAAGGTAATATCGAACCATTTTATCTGTGGTGGATTGGTTATTTAGAAAAGACTCGTTATTTTTTTGCACTGGCAAGCGCTTATGCCGTTATTGGAGAACACAGTAAAGTTTTACATACCGTTGAAGTAATGAAGAATTCGCATAACCGATTTTTTCCTTTACTATTCGTCATGAATGAATTCGAACCCTATCAGGGCGATGAAAGTTTTAATCGATTGGTGAGTCCTGTGATTAAATAAAGTGAAGGGGGAAATAACCTTGGCGTCATGATTGACACCAAGGTCTCAAGCTATTTTTTCTCCTGCATGGCTTGCATGACATAAAAGGGGAGTCTACGTACACTTCTCACTGTCATTTGTTCCCCGAAATCTGAGGTTCCGTATATATCGAAGTCCATAAAAAGCAGAGCACCCTTATGCTCAACAGGTACTGTCCAGTTAGCACTCCACTGGTTGTTTGCTTGTTCTGCCATTGGTATTTCCTCAATGAGTGTACCCGATAGGTCACTAATCTTCAGAATACTCGTATATCCACTCTGAACTAAATCAAGCTGAAGATTAACATTGAGTGTTTCATTGATTCCAACGGTTTCTGGAGAAGTGACCGTTGTGCTTCCATCGTCCTCAAGATAAACAACAGTACTACGATATTTACGCTCTTCATAAACATTGATAGGTAGAAATGGGGGGCCTGCATTCTCATAAGCTACATGCCAGACACCATCCATTCCTCCCAATTGAGAAAGTAGTTCCGGACTGATTAGTTCTGCATTTACTGTCAATATGACCGCACTCTCTGTTTCGACCAGTCCAAAGGCGTCAGAACCTAAGATATCATCTCGGTCAAGATTGACTTGGGTTGATGGGTCGATGACCTTTGAAAGTGCTTGGAACTGAATGAATGATGTCTTTTCAGCAACAATTGTAAATGAAAAATTTGTTGGTTCGCCTTGTACAAACTGAGTTGTTACTATGGGAAATTCATGGCGTGCACTTGTTCGATAAACTCTTTCTTCTGAAAGGACATAATTTCGCTTAGTCAAAGTTAGGTTTGGTGAAGCCTGCTTTTGTAGTATGGCTGTTTCTTCTGACTGAGATTTGTTTGAATCAACCAGAGTATTCGTTTGACAGTCACTTGATATGATTGAGCCAATAATTTTAGTGTATGTGTTGAAGTTGTTTGTGTATGAATCGAATAAATTGTTTAGTATGTTACCGTGTAAGTCCTCGTTTCTGTATTCGGTCACATTGGGATATTGTGCTGGGTATATTGAGCGCATTTTTTCGCCTAACGCGCTGTGGCGGTGAACGGCAATATCATGTGGCGAAGCACCAAAGATATTATTTAATATGTCAATTATAAAACCTTGTATTGTCGTCGGTGGTGAATAGTTGGTGACATCACCAGATACAAAATGATAACAAACCTCTGTCGGTTGCGAATTTCGACCGTTTTGGATTTTACGTATAGCGGGCATCATTTCTACCAGTGCTGGTAGTGGTTG
>JAUIHB010000026.1 GCA_030432465.1 Gammaproteobacteria bacterium | reverse complement strand
TTGTGGTGAAGCCATTTATTCATACCAGAAACCGTGTAATCCAGTCCAAATGTCTCTTTAACGTAGGCGACAATTTGATGCGTGTGAGAATAGGTTTTCTCAGTCAAATGCTCGATTAGGTGCATGGTTTGAGTAGCAGAAAGTTTGCTTTGGCTTCCGCCATTTTCAGGCTTAAGTTTTTCAGAAAGAACGTAGTCGCTGAGGTGACGTGCAACGGTCGATTCATGAATACGAAGGGCTTGTGAAATCATAGTCTGACTCCAGCCTTCAGAAGCCAGCAAAACAGCCTTAATACGGTCGCAAACTCGACTATCACGTTCAATGTCGTGCATTTGTTCGAGTTGCAGTTTCTGTTGAGGAGTCAGTGTCATTTTCATAATCCGTAGCATGATCCTGATTTTATCGAAAATCAAGCACCTTCATTGATCATGGGTATATAAGCCTTCATATTGAATCAAAATTGAAAAAACATTGAGAACTCTGTGGACTCATGTCTGTACGTTACAAAGCATTTCAATTGACGGCTTTTGTCATGACTCATTACATTTAGCGCAAACTTTATTGTTCTATCGAGCGTATATTAATCTCTCGAGTCCCAACTTGTTTTTGTCTTAAGCTAGATTCTTAAACTTGAGCATGTGGGGGCTTAAAAATGTAGCGTGATTGGATTTTAGGAGCTGTTGACTATGAAAAAATTAGTGAGTTTATCTTTTGTTTTATGTGCAGGTTTTGCTGGAGCCAGTGAAACCCAAGTTTATTCCAGTAATGAATATTGCGAGTTGAAATCCAGTATAAATGGTTTTTATGAAAAAAATTACGTGAAAGCCTACGCTAAAAAATTAGGCGAGTCGCCCAGTAATGCTCTGTGTCGAAAAATATTAAAGACAAAAAACAATGTCGCGAAGCTTTCCATTGAAAAAAGCAAAAAAAATTCGTGGAATTATCAATTTAGAAAACCCTATAAAGGCTCCATACGAACACTTCCTGTTGCCTCAATTGCTAAGCTCAGAGTAGCAAAACAGAATGGAGAGAGTATTCATATTGACTACTGATGCATTTGATTAATCATCAAACTGATAATTAATTCATATTTAATTGTTAATAAGCCTTCTATAATCGTTGTTTTAGTTTACAGAGAAAAATTATGCAGCGATTATTGATTATATTTGGAATGAGTTTGTTTTTACTGGCTTGCTTTGAGCCTACGATAGATACCAGTAGTGACAATGCTTTTAAAGATTCGGTAAAAGAAATAAAAAGAAATTTATCTTCTGAGGAAAAAAAACAATTTGATAGAGCTATGCTTAAGCTGACTATGCGTCATTTAGATCTTACTTCTATCGTACTTTCTGGTACTGATGCTAAAAGTGAAGCAAAACTTCAATTTAAACAAGCTTTAGATGGAAAAACGGCTGCGCAAATTATTGATGAAGCTAGTACAGAAAATTAAAAACTAGCTCATGTTTTTTTTAATATTTAGTGACCACAGTAAAACCAACATTAGGCCTATGCCAAAACCTGTTATTATACCTCCTACAAGATCAACATTTATTCCGAATACTAAGTTTGAACCTCTTACGCTAACTAGCCAATATGTCGAGACGAAACAAATGCTTGCTATTAAAGGAATTAGTATAGAGTTAAAATGGTTTTTCATTTTTCTTTCCTATTTTTTCGTTACTTATATGTTAAAAACTTTTGGGACACTGTTTTAATTATTTTTTCTCAGGTAATCCTATCTAACGATTCAAAATATTTTTTATTTCAAAAAATGTTATCTTTACTTAGCGGACTTGTATATCAAGCCCGCTACACAACAGGAAAATTTAGATGCAGTTTTAGGTGCAGCTAATATAGTATATTTATATTCGCGTTATATTAAAGAATATAAGTACTAGAAAAATATTATTTATATGTTTTTGAGATGAAGCACTTTAAATGGAAGGTGTCACATATTCCATTAAAGACTTACAGAGATTTTTTTTATACTTACATATCAAGCGAATCACAATTTCTAATAGATTATTCTTCAGACCTTACTTGAATAAATTGTTACGCTAAATATTGCTCAACTTTATATCTCACCAAGCACTCTGACTTGCTTAAATACAATTATTGAACTAATTATTTATCAGGCGTTGCGTTTGCGCAACTTGGTGGGGATCTCTGTGAGTAAACTCAATGCACAACCGTGTTCAGAATTGGATTTTGGCTGGTGCGATTATCATTTCGATAATTTCGCTGATAGGCTTATTTATCGATCTACAGTCAGTATTTTTTAAGTATGTTTTGTTCTTTTTTCTAGCATTTGGTTTTTTCTGTATTTTCTATGGATGTAAATTATTAAGAGATATTCGTAATGAAAGTGAAGTAGCTCAACTTAACTTAGTTCCTGAGACTAACTATGATGAGCAGACAAAAAATCATTTTATCTTGTTAAAAAGCGTTTTACCTTTATGGCATAACCAAGCTTCTTTAGCTAATTATCAAGGCGCTAATGGGATTGATGAATTAGCTAAGGACTTTTCAGAAATTCGTAATAAGCTAGTTAGAGCAACTGAAGCATCTCAACAAACCAGTACAAGTTTAGGTAAAGGTCATGGGATGGTTGACTTAATTAAGCATTCAGAATTAGAGCTAAATAAAATTATTATTTCTTTAAGAAAGGCTATGTCTGCGAGGGATCAGTTGCTCGGTGATATTAACCATTTAACAACAATTGCAGAAGAGTTAAGTAAAATGGGAGCGGATGTTGCTGGGATTGCAAATCAAACGAATTTATTAGCATTAAACGCAGCTATTGAAGCTGCTCGAGCAGGTGAGTCTGGTCGCGGCTTTGCTGTTGTTGCGGATGAAGTCCGCTCACTTTCAAATAAGTCTGGGGAAACTGGAGCAAGAATTACAGAAAGAATTGAACAAGTTAATGCGACTTTGCGCTCAACATTACAGCAGACAAATCAATTTGCTGAACAAGATGCACAAATTTTATCCGAATCAGAAGCAACCATCCAAAAAGTAATTGAAGATTATAATGAGCGAGGTAGTTCGCTTTTAGCATCGTCGTTGCAGCTTGAAGAGGAAAATCAAAAAGTTAAAACAGACATTGATAATGTTTTAGTCTCTTTACAGTTTCAAGATCGTGTGGGACAAATTTTAGGTCATGTTATTCAAGATATGCAAAAGCTTGAATCAACAATAAATTCTGCCCTTGAAAAAATAGAAAAAAATGAACCGATTAATAAGGTTGATATTGAAAAATGGGTTAATGGTCTTAAGCAAAGTTATACTTCATTAGAGCAAGTTGCGGTACATGACGGTGGAAATACTCGTTCTGGACCAGCAGAAGAAGAAGTTACATTTTTTTAGTAAGAAGAGAGCACTTATGTCAAAAAATATTTTAGTGGTGGATGACTCTGCCAGTGTCAGACAAGTCGTTTCTATAACTTTGACGGGCGCAGGTTATGAAGTAACTGAAGCTTGTGATGGTAAAGAGGCGTTAACTAAGCTGGATGGACGAAAATTTCACCTAATTATTTCTGATGTCAATATGCCTAATATGGATGGTATTAGTCTGGTTAAAGAAGTTAAAGGTTTAGCACAATATAAATTTACTCCAATAGTTATGTTAACAACTGAAGGTTCTGATGAAAAGAAAAAACAGGGACAAGAAGCAGGAGCAAAAGCATGGATTGTGAAACCTTTTAAGCCTGAGCAACTGTTAAAAACAGTGTCTATTTTAGTTCCTTAATTGCTGGTAGCAACTAATGTATAAACTAGAGTATAAGAAACTAAAAAAAGGTAACCGTATAAAAATAGAAGGCGAATTAAGTATTTATTCAGTTAAATCTATTTATGAAGAAATAAAAATTTCACTGAGTTATAAAAATAAACTCTTACTTGATTTGTATCATATTACTGAAATGGACTCTGCGGGATTACAGCTAATATTGTTAATACAGCGGGAGTTTAAAAAGTATAACATGCCGATTGAAATTGAAAAACAAAGCTCCGCAGTGAGTGATTTGTTTAAACTGTTTAATATAAAACTATTCAAGGAAAATTTCTAAATGAGTGATTTTTCTGGTGCTATGGATACCTTTTATGCGGAAGCTAACGATTTACTGGCTGTCATGGAGGAAGAACTAATCGGCTATGATAATTCAGTCGATCAGAAAGAATCTCTTAACTCTGTTTTCCGTGCAGCACATACAATTAAAGGATCTTCTGGAATTTTTGGTCTGAACCATATTGTAGATTTTACTCATGTTGTAGAGAATTTGTTAGATATAGCCCGTGATGGAAAGGTTAATGTTGAACATAAATTGATTAGCCTTTTACTTAAGTGTCGTGATCATATTGAGATCTTAGTACATACTGAAGAAGCTGATTTTAAGAATAATGATGAATTGATAAAACAAGGTAAGAGTCTTCATCAAAGTTTGCTGACTTTTATCGATGATGAAACGGTTACAAATGACGTTTTGGCTAAACAGTCAGAATCACCTAATAATAAACAACAGGTAAAAAGTGGACTTTGGCATATTTCTATTCGTCTTAACCAAGACTGTTTAAGAAATGGAATGGATCCGGTTTCTTTTATTCGATTTTTAAGCACATTGGGACACATTCATAAAATTGAAACCATTAGTGAGAACCTGCCTGACTTTGATAATTATGATCCCGAATCACTTTATTTAGTTTATCAGCTAACCCTTGATGCAGAAGTATCTCAGGAAACTATTGAAGATGCATTTATGTTTGTTGAAGAAAGTTCTGATATTCGAATTGTTCCTCCTAACTCTGATGTTTCTGAATACTTAAGTCTTATTAAAAACTCCCCCGAAGATGAAAGTATGCTAGGACAATTGTTAGTTTCTTGTGGGGCAATTACTGAATCTGAATTATTTGAAGCTCTAAGTGTTCAAAGTGATGCGATTGAAAATGGGGATATTGATCTTAAGCTCGGTGAAATCTTAACTGAAAAAAATAACATTTCATCAAATCTTGTTGATGGTGTATTGAATCAACAAAAAGAAATAAGAAAAAAGTCGAATATTAAAGAGTCAAATTTTATACGGGTTGACTCTGAGAGATTAGATTTATTAATTAACCTTATTGGTGAATTAGTCATTAATAGTCAGCGTATTGATTTGATTTCTGAGCGTTTAAAAGATGCTTCTTTAAATGAAGCTGTTGAAAGTCTGGAGAACTTTACTGAAGAAATCCGAGATGCGGCATTAGATTTACGCATGGTACCTATTGGGGCAACCTTTCAGAGATTTAAACGAGTAGTAAGGGATACCGCTGAAGCTCTAGATAAAGATATTAACTTAATAATTGAAGGGGCTGAAGCTGAGTTAGATAGATTAATGGTGGAAAAGCTCGTCGATCCTCTAACACATATTGTGCGTAATGCGATTGATCATGGTATTGAATCTAGTGAAGTTCGTTTAGAGAAAAATAAACCGGCTAAAGGAATATTAAAACTTTCAGCTTATCATGAAGCAGGTCATATTGTGATTGAAGTCAGTGATGATGGCAAAGGATTAGACTCTGACAAGTTGATAAAGAAAGCAATAGCCAAAGGAATCATTAATGAAAAGGACTCCATATCAACGCAAGAGGTTAATCAGTTAATTTTTCATCCTGGTTTTTCAACGGCAGAAAATGTCACTGATCTCTCTGGAAGAGGTGTTGGTATGGATGTTGTTAAACGTAATGTTGAAGGGTTACAAGGTAGTATAGAGATTGAAAGCAAACCGAATAAGGGAACAACATTTAGAATTAGATTGCCCTTAACTTTAGCTATCATTGATGGTTTTTATGTGGAATCAGAAAATACTAACTTTATTATTCCTCAAGCAACAATTGTTGAGTGCATGGATTTTGAGCAACATAAATCAATTGATAATCGCCACTGTATTAATTTGCGTGGCGACATGATTCCTTTTATCAGACTGAAAGAAATTTTTAAACTGAAAAATAGAGTTAAAACTGAGGACGAAGTTTTATTAAGTAATCATAGAGAAAAATTAGTGATTGTTCAATTCGGAGACAATATGGCTGGCATTTTAGTTGATGAATTAAATGGTGAAATACAAACGGTGGTGAAGCCCATGGGACAAATTTTTCAATTGTTAAAAGGAATTGGTGGGTCAACTTTATTGGGTAATGGTGATATTGCTTTTATTTTAGATGTTCCACAGCTGATAGAAGTTGCAACAGACAGAGAAAATAAGCAGCACCGAGAACGTGAAAAATCATCTGAGAGGTGAGTATGCAATCTCATGAACAAGAAAAAAATCAAGTTGAACCCGATAAAAGGCAGTTTTTAACGTTCTGCTTAGGAAGCGAGTTCTTTGGACTTGAACTCCATCAAACTCGAGAAATTCTTGAATATAAAGGTGTTACACCTGTTCCATTAATGCCTGCGTTTATTTGCGGTGTTATTAATCTTCGAGGCGAGGTTGTTCCTATTATTGATTTGGCTTTACGCCTGGGAAGACCTGCAATCACGCTTCATCGTCGTTCTTGTATTGTAGTTGTTGAAATTGAAGTTGATGGTAACCAAGTTGTCTTAGGCTTATTAGCTGATTCTGTGAGTGAAGTTATTGAAATAAATAACAATGAAGTGGAAGAAGCTCCTGCTTTTGGTGCAAAAATAAAAGCAGAATTTATTTTAGGTATCGCAAAAAAGAATGATGAGTTTATTATTTTATTAAATGCAGATAAGGCACTTTCTCCCAGAGAGCTTGCTTATTTAATCGAAGCAGAATTCGAATAATCATGTTGGTTTACCAGCAAATTGAGGAGTGACGTTATGCTCAGCCAATTGAGTTTAAAAATTAAAATTATCGGTTTAAGTGTATTAGTCGTTTTAGCCTTAGTATGGCTGGCTTTTAGCGCCTTATCACAACTACGTTTTTACGATAACCAAGTGAATGACAAGTTGGATGATATATCATTTAATGTGGCAACGTTATCAGATATTTCTAATGCTCATGTAACATTTAAAACACAGATACAAGAATGGAAAAATGTGTTGATACGCGGTAATGATAAAGAGCAGTTTGATAAATATTTATCAAGGTTTGTTAAAAGCTCAGAAAAAACACAGGAGTTGTTAGCTAGCGCGATAGAAAATAAGCAGAAACGAGGTCTGGAAGCCGCTGGGATTGCCCAAGTCAAAAAAGAGCATGCTGAACTACAAAGTGCTTATATCAATGCCATTAAAAACTTTGAACGCAGTGACGAATTAACCGGAAAAAAAATAGATGCTTCAGTTCAAGGTGTAGATAGAGCTGCTAGCGGAGGTTTATCTGAATTAGCCGAAAAAACAGAAAAAGAATTTAGCGAATTAATCATTCTTAGTAAAAAAGCATTACAAAATCAATATGATGATGCTCGCAAAGAATTTGTTATTTACGTATTAGTCGGTTCTATTTTAGTTATTGGTCTAATGTTACTTATTTTTAGGGATATGTTTAAAGTGTTGGGAGGGGAGCCTAATTATACTAAAGAAGTCGTTAATCAAGTTGCCGCTGGAAGACTAAATATAGATATCGCAGTTAAGCCGGGTGATAGTACTTCATTACTTGCACATGTTGCACAAATGCGACGGAGACTATCAGATGTTATTAGTGAAGTGAGAAGTTTAGCTGATGCGCTTTCTTCTGCATCTGAAGAGGTAAGTGCTACTTCACAAGTTTTGGCTAAAGGAGCGTCAGTGCAAGCTGCTAGTGTTGAAGAAACCTCTGCATCTATGGAACAAATGTCAGCTTCTATTGCACAAAATAATGAAAATGAAAATAATACAGATGGTATGGCACAAAAAGCTTCTGAAGAAGCAGTTACTGGTGGAAATGCAGTATCAGAAACTGTGGATGCCATGCAAAAAATAGCGGAAAGAATAGGCGTGATTGATGATATTGCTTATCAAACTAATTTGTTAGCTTTAAATGCTGCAATTGAGGCTGGGCGTGCGGGAGATCACGGCAGAGGTTTTGCTGTGGTAGCATCGGAAGTTAGGAAGCTAGCAGAAAGAAGTCAGGTTGCGGCACAAGAAATAGGTGAGTTAGCAAAAGATAGTGTTAAAAGAGCTGAAAGTGCCGGAAATCTACTTCAAAATATGGTGCCATCTATTCGAAAAACGGCTGACTTAGTACAAGAAATCTCTGCTGCATCTGCAGAGCAATCTTCAGGTGTTGAACAAATTAATACCGCTATAGGACAAGTGAGTCAAACTATGCAGCAAAACGCAGCCTCTTCTGAGGAATTAAGCTCGACATCTGAAGAAATGAGTGCGCAAGCGTTAAAGTTGCAAGAGTCAGTTAGTTACTTTGAGTTAGCTGTTCGTTCATTTGAGCCTTCTGGCAGTGCTAAAAAATCAATTAAAGAAAGAGGAACTTCTCATTCTTTGGAAGGTACAGAGAGCAAAGATAAATTTGATGCGAGTTTTGTAGATATAAAATGAGTGTCTCTGTGAGTGACTTATCAATTGAAGTTCCTAATGAAGAAGAGTTTGATTTATTCAGAAATTTAATTGAAAAAGAGTTAGGGATCCATCTTTCTTCGGCAAAGAGAGTCATGCTGGGAAATCGCTTATGGAAGAGAGTAATGGCTACAAAAAGCTCTAGTTATCGCAACTATTATAGCTTTATTAAACAAAAGGAAAATTCCGATGAATTAGCTCAAGCTCTTGAATTGGTCACGACTAATGAAACATTTTTCTTTAGAGAGCGAAAACATTTTGACTTTTTAACTAATGAGCTTCCTGATTATTTTAGTGAACATAAAAATCTAAAAGTATGGAGTGCTGCATGTTCAACCGGAGAAGAAGCTTATAGTATCGCAATGACACTTGAGCAAGCTAACTATATACATTCATGGAGTATTATGGCATCAGATGTTAATACGAAAGTATTACAAAAAGCGAGAGATGGAATTTACTTAGATCAAAGAACTCAAAATATTCCAACTGAATATAGGAGAAAATTTTTTCAGCAAGGTATTGATGATTTTAGCGGTTATATTCGCGTTAAATCAGACATAAGGAAAAAAATATCATTTTTCAAATGCAATTTAGCTGCTGATTTCTCTCATTTAGGGTTGTTTGATGTGATTTTTTTAAGGAATATTTTAATTTACTTTGAGCTTGAAAGAAAAAAAGAAATATTGGAGCGTATGGTTGAGCAAATGAAATCCGGTGGGTTGTTATTTACTGGTCATTCGGAATCATTACATGGACTTGTAAAAAGCTTAAAATGTATTTGTCCTGCTATTTATGTTAAACAATAATGAAAGGTGGCTTAGAAGAGAGAGTTATTACTGTTTATCCTGGTGATTTAGTGTTTGAACGCTCACCTTTTAAAATTCAAACCTTATTAGGATCTTGTGTTGCTATTACCGTATGGCATCCTGAATTACTTGTTGGAGGTTTATGTCATTACTTGCTTCCTCTGCCTTTAAAGAAATCTGAAGGAAATGATAATTATCGATATGCTTCTTGTGCGCTACAGGAACTAGTCAGAAGAATGCAAAGTTTTTCTCATATAAAAGAATTTCAGTTTGGTCTCTACGGTGGAAGCGAAGTGATAAACTCAAGTCGAGTCGAAGCTATCGGAATGTCTAATATTAATTTTGCATTGGAATGGTTAAATGATAAAAATATTAACGTAGTTAATCAAAGTGTTGGTGGAAAAGTTTATAGAAACATTTGTTTGTGTTTGTTTTCAGGGGAAATTGATTTGAGAGTGAGCCGGTTGGAGCCGAAAGAGTGAACTTATGTTGAAAAAGGTTATGATAATTGATGACTCTGCTGTTGTAAGACAGGTGCTTACTGAAATAATCAATGAGTCAGAAGAGCTGCATGTTTATGCAACGGCAATAGATCCTATTTTTGCTTTAGATAAAATGAAAATGGAGTGGCCAGATGTTATTGTTCTGGATATTGAGATGCCCAGAATGGATGGACTTACATTTCTTGAAAAAGTAATGAAGGAAAAGCCAACACCAGTTGTTATTTGTTCTTCATTAGCTCAAAAAGGAACTGAGTTGACTTTAAAAGCCTTATCGTTAGGTGCTCTTGAGGTAATTACTAAACCACAACTGGGGGTAAAAAATTTTCTTAATGAAACTAAAAATGAAATTCGTAATATTGTAAAAGCTTGCGCAATAGCAAAACTAAAACGAAACTCTTATAAAGAACGAGAAACATCTCCTGTTTTCGTGAATAAACAAAAGTTAACTCAAATTGCATCGACAACTGACAGAATTACTGCTATCGGTTGCTCTACGGGAGGGACTCAAGCATTAGAAGTTATTTTGCAAAATTTGCCTAAGAGTTGCCCCGGTATTGTTGTTGTTCAACACATGCCTGAAAAGTTTACTAAAAGTTTTGCAGAAAGATTGAACTCTTTATGTAATGTTGAAGTTATTGAGGCAAGATCGGGTGATAGAATTATTCCAGGAAGAGTTATTATTGCTCCCGGAGGCCAGCATTTAGAAGTCGTTGTTTCTGGAGCTCAATATATTACAAAAGTGTTTTCAGGTCCTTATGTCAATCGACATTGTCCTTCTGTTGATGTCCTTTTCCGTTCTGTAGCTAAACATGTCGGGCGTAATGCTAAAGGTGTAATTATGACTGGTATGGGATGTGACGGAGCAAGTGGATTATTGGATATGAGAAAAAATGGCGCATTAACTATTGCACAAGATGAAGCATCGAGTGTAGTTTTTGGAATGCCGAAAGAAGCTATTAAATTAGGCGCAGCTTCAAAAATCGTAGGGCTTGATGACATTGCGGAGTTGATCGCAATATGAACCAAGCTATTAATCAGTTTGAGTCTCTTAGTATACTGGTCGTTGATGATAGTTTAGTACAACGAGAACATGTTATTAGTGTATGCCAATCTTACGGTATTAAAAATATCACCACTGCTGTTAATGGAAAAGAAGCTATTGAAAAGCTTGCTATAACAAAAGTTGATTTGGCTTTTATTGATTTAGAAATGCCTGTTATGGATGGTGTTAGCTTAATTCGAGAGATTGCAAGCCAAAAACTTTTAAAATTTATTATCGTATTAAGTTCAAAAGACCCTACTTTGATTTTAAGTATTGGAACTATGGCACAAAATGATGGTTTGTGTGTGATAGGAACCTTTAAAAAGCCCCTTCAATCCAGCTTTTTACATGCTAGCTTGAATAAAATGCTTAATGAAAAAAATCGACAGAATAAGCAAACTCAATCTTATGATTTAACTGCAGAAGATTTACTAGTTGCATTAGATAAAGATAACATTTTAATCCACTTTCAACCAAAGCTAAAAGTAGAGATCTTGTTGCTCAGTGGCGTTGAGGTTCTAGCGCGTTGGCCACATGAAAAATACGGTTTTGTACCGCCTGATAAGTTTATTTCTATCGCAGAAAGGTTTGGTATTATTAATAAACTAACTTTAATTGTTATTGAAAAAGCTTTCAAACAAAAGCAACTATGGAAAGATAAAGGCGCAATTTTCAATATGGCGATTAATTTATCTCCTATTTCACTTAATGATAAAGGTCTAACAGAAAAAATTTTATTGTTAGCTGAAAAATACCATATCATACCTGAAGAAATTACTTTTGAAATCACAGAAAATGCTATCGCTGATCATGTTTCTCGTGCAATTGAAGTTCTTGCTAGGTTAAGGCTCAAAGGTTTTCAAATTTCTATTGATGACTATGGAACTGGGTATGCTAGTGTACAGCAGCTTTCACGAGTTCCTGCCTGTGAGCTGAAAATTGATAAATCAATGGTTATTGATATTGCAATATGCCCACAACAGCAAGCTATATTGAAAAGTACTTTAAATATGGCAATTGATTTAAACTTAAAGACTGTTGTCGAAGGCGTTGAAAATCTGGATGATTTTAATTATTTGCGTCAGCATGGTGTTGATACAATGCAAGGCTTTTTATTGGCTAAACCTATGGAAAAAAATCGCTTTGAAGTCTGGTGGAAGGAAGAACTATCATTATTAAGAAAAAAATATACCTGAAAAATTAGTGCTTTTAATTACAATAACTTACAAGCATAAAAATCCAGCAATCTACATTTCTCTATTTTAAAAAGGAGACTGAATTGTCAGTTTCAATTAATTTAAAAATTTTATCTTCTTGTAATATATTTGCTGGGTTAATTAAAAAGCTAGCGATAATGCTCATTGTTTTTCCTGCTAATCAATTATTTGCTATGGAGCATCAAGTCAGTGTTATGAGTGATTATCTTTCTGATGGCGTATCAGAAACAAATTCTAACCCCGCTCTGCAATGGCAACTTACAGGAAATATTGATGAAATATATACCAATGCTTTTGTATCTAACTTGCAATATGATAATGATAAAGGCTGGGAGTTTGATGTTGGCATTGGAAAAATTGTTGAGTTTTCAGAGTTTCGGTTAGATATCGGAATGTTGAATAATTTAAATTTTTATTTTGATAATGTCGACAAATATTTTCTAGAAGTCTATTCTGGATTTTTATTCACAGAATATACCTCATTTTATTTTACCTATGCAGATGATAGAGCTACGTTTGATGGTGGAAAAAATGCCAAGGTAAATTTCGATCAAGTTTTTGAACTCGATGAAAATTGGTTGGCAAGTTATCAGCTTGGTTATACCGACATGTATCGCTCTAAATTAAGTAATAGTGATTATTTTTGGTGGCAGCTGGGTTTGATATTTGATAATAAAAAATATAGTGTAAAACTGGCTTATGATGATACGGACATTAAACTTAGAAATGATCCAAGGAAAATATCACAACAAAACTTATCTCTCATTTTTAATTATATTTTTTAATTTTTAAAAATATAATCTATATCATCTGATTTATTGGTAATTAAAAGGCTTAATCTTATGACAATCGATTGGAATATGGTTAGTTCTGTAGCTACTGCTGTTGGTTCTGTTGCAACAGCAATTGGTGTCATTTTTGGTGCTTGGCAAATACGACTTAGCAAAAAGCAGTCTCAAGCTGAGTTTGAAGATAAACTTGATCAACAATATCGAATAATCTCAATGGAACTTCCAGTCGATGTTTTAATCGGTAAAGCGCCTGATGCTGATGAAAAAAATCAAGTACGTGAACTTATTTATAATTATTTAGACTTGTCCAATGAGCAAGTCTATTTGCGTGCAAAAGGGCGTATTAGTACTTATACATGGCAGTCTTGGTCTGCGGGCATTAAAGCGCATTTAGCCAGAGAAACTTTTTCAACGTAAGTGGTTAGAGCGATTAGCTAAGTAACTAGTACATGAAATTGTTATTGATAAACAGTTTATTAATGACTTACCTGCTTTTCAGGGTGGTGTTTAGCAGCTAAATAAGGTTTTAGATGATCAGTTAGATGTGGTGCTTGGCCAATTAATAAGGGGTTTGTGGGAGGCTAGTTAGTTGAGGGAGTTGAATGTTGGTCATGTCGATACTATCGACATGAAGCAATAAGGTGTCGATAAAACTGAATAACATCGACACGTTAAGGTCATTTGTCAGTGAGATTGGCACTAACTTCATATGCTATTCGTTTTGTGTATCATCGGTAATACAAAAGTATAATAAGAATAATGTTTATTTTAAATTGAGGCTTAAAATAAAATAACATACAATCTTAATTTAAGATAGAGTGTTTTAGTGCACTCTTATTTTAAGTCAATTGGGTTTGATTACAAGATTCTAAACTAGTAGTAAATAGAGAATTCAGTATCGCTATGAACCATCCAAATAGAGGCATCACGGGAAAGTAAGTACCTAGCGTAGCAGGTGGAGTCACTTGCAAAGCGTTTGTGCCCGTCCCTCTACCGTCCAACCCTCACTTGGAATTAGACAATAAGCTACAAAGTCGGATTAATCAGGCAATGTTAGCCTTAGGTCGGCTAGATGCTATCAGCGCTTTATTACCAGATGCCCATTTGTTTCTTTATAGTTACGTGCGTAAAGAAGCGGTCATGTCATCGCAAATTGAAGGCACTCACTCATGTTCAGTTTGAAACGATTCATCCTTTCATGGATGGTAATGGTCGAATAGGACGTTTGCTGATTCCACTGATTTTGGTGGAAGCCAAAGTGATTAGTGAGCCACTGCTCTATTTATCGGTATTTTTTAAGAAGCATCGTCAAACTTATTATGAGCGATTGAATCAAGTTCGTTTAACTGGAGATTGGGAAGGCTGGTTGTTGTTTTTTGTCGATGCAGTAGCGGCAATGGCCAATCAAGCTTTAACAATTGCTAAGCAATTAAATGAACTGCGTCAAAATGATAAAAAGCGACTCAACGAACTTGGCAGAATGACAGGCTCCGCCAATCAAATAATCGATGCATTATTTGAACAACCAATTGCAAGTATCAGCAAACTCATTGAGTTAACCGGACTGACAGCAGCAACTATTGGCAAAATATTAGATACGCTTGAGCAGCAATTTGGTATTGTAAAAGAACTTACCGGACAAAAGCGTAACCGTGTTTATGCCTATGTCGTTTACATAGAAATTCTAAATCAAGACTAATCGTAGTCGTTGTCATTTTATTGGTTATATTCGGAAACATTTCTAAACCTGTGGCTATTAGTATAAGTAGTGTTTTGTACGGCTCAAGGAGAGGTGAGGCGGGAGCTGTAATAGCGACTGCTGATAATAAAAGTTAGCTTAGCGATTAACGTATTTCTCATTAGATAAGTTGGATTGATTTGTAGTATCAAGATAGAATAATGCTTCTATTAATCCATAAACGCGATATTAAAGGTCCAATCTGTTTGATTTAGTCGATTAGGCTTAATGACTTTATGTGTTAACCAATAAAATAAATTTAATTAAACAATAGAAAAATTATGTCAATCATCGTAAAGCCAAAAGCCGCCTCTGAGAAAAAAAAGAATGACCCACAATCCAAGTTTGCTCGTAAGTGGTTAGAAATAGAAAAAAACAAAAGCGTAATGCTGCTACCAAGGCAAAACTTGATAAGTTTTATCAAAGATTTCAAAGTGAGCTTTTACCTGAAGAGAAAAAACTGGCAGAGCTTTTAGTCCAGGAAACTCGGCACTTAATGTCTTTTATGCCACGTAAGTCTTTCACTAATTGGCAACGTGAAGAATTGCATGTCTGGATTGAGTCAAATTTGGATATATTAGCTGGTCACCCATTTGCTGATAGCGAACAGACTTCAGATCTGCGACAGGAATACGGTGAACATTTACTGAAAAATATAGACAAGGATGTAGATGAGGGTGCGTATGCTCAGGAAGAGCTTGATGAATTACGTAAAGTTTGTGAGGCTATGTTTAATGGTGAAGAAAGTTTTAGCGATGAAGATCTGGTTGGCTTTTTGCGTGATCCTGATGCTTTTCAACAAAAGTTTCATGAGTATGTTGATGCACGTTCTGACAAAGCCAGCGATGATTTTAATACAAACGATTATGATGATAACAATCAAGATGATGAATCGTTTTTTGAAGATGAATATCAATATCAGCAAGCGGAAGACGAAACTAAAAAACAGACAAAACTTAAAGAACTCTTCAATAACAGCAAGCTCAATAAATTATATAAAATTCTAGCTAACAGGTTACATCCTGATAAAGAAATGAACCCGCAACTAAAAGAGCAGAAGCAAGAGCTGATGGTACAGTTAGCTAATGCGAAAAAACAGAAAGATGCTTTCACCATTATTTCTATGTTTCATCAGCTGTAGACGATAGAGAGTTGAGTTTGTTTGAGGGTGACGATATAGAATTAAGCAACTCACTGGTTCGTCTGCTAAATGAAAAGCTCGAACAGTTAGAGCGAGAAAATTATGATTATAAATACGGTAATGATTTATCAAGCATGGTCTGGCGAAAGTTTGGCGGGAGAAGTAAAAAGGCTACTGAGGAAAATATTGCTGCCTATTTAGCTGATTTAGAAGATAATTACAGCGAGCTAAACTATTGTATTGATCAAGTTAAAACCGTTAAGTTACTAAAAAAGGAGTTGGCAGAACGCTATGATCAGCGCAGACTCAACCCTTTTTCAAACGTTGAATTTTCGTTAGATGATTTAAATGATTTGTTTTCCTGATTTAATAAAGTAGCTATCATAAAGTGAAATATAAAGTATGAATATTGAAGAAATCGAAAAAAAATTAACACAGCTAGAGACTAAGGTCATCATTGATTTTGTAATGAATCTGTACATCTACAACCCTGAACTTCACCCTCAAATAGAGAGACTTATTTTGCGAAATGATCCTTCCGAATTTGCCAAGGCAATTAATAAACGTATTCAGTCCGTTAAACGAGGACGCAAATTTGTTGATTATTATGCCAGCCAGTCTTTTGCTCTTGATTTAGAAAGTATTACCCATGATATTGAGACAGGACTACTGCAATCGAGTCCAGCATTAGCGTTTGATTTAGTTGATAAATTTCTTGCTACCGCCGAAAAAGTACTTGAGCGCTGTGATGATTCGAATGGTTATATCGGGGAGGTTTACCGCGAAGCAACCTTACTTTGGTTAAATGCAGCAAGTCGCTGGACTGATTCTAAAGAAAACTGGTTGGAGCGTGTTTATCAACTCTATCAGCAGAATGATTATGGTATTTTAGATCCATTATTACCGAACAGTCATTTATTGTTATCAGATGAACAGCTTAAGCAACTTGCCTGGCGATATGAGTCAGAATTAAAACAGGCGATTAAAACACCTACTAAAAATAAAGGGTTTAATTTATTGACCCTGAGTCCATCCGTTGCATTGTGTTCAGTTGCCGAAGCGCTTAAAGACCCAAGCTTACATGAAAGAGCAACATTGCTTACCTCGCCCAAACCAAATGATTTACAAAAGAAAACGATCGTTAAAATGTATCTTAAATTTGAACAGGTTGATAAAGCCTTGGAGTGGTTAAATACGCCTTGGGACTCAAGATTTTCTTATGACCGTTTAAGTTTGCTGGATAATGTTTATTGCTTAAATGGCGACCATGAGAAGCTAAAAGAGGTACGCTATCAGCTTTATCAAAGTCTACGTGAGTATGACGACTTTAAGAATTACCTTGATATTTTAAACGAAAATGAAAAAAAAGAAGCTATTGCTGAAGCAATTGCAACTGCAGAGCAAGCAAAGAATTTTTCAACAGAGGTTACAATGTTATTTGAATTGGGAGAAGACAAACGAGCCCAAAATTTAGTTTTAAGCAACCCTGTTGATGCCGCTAATTGTTATTACAGTTATCTGCTTGAATTCGCCAAACGCTTTGAAAAATCGACACTACCTTTAGCTGCAATTGCTTGCTATCGTTATTTATTGTTAGATATTTTGGCTCGGGCGAAAAGTAAATCTTATGGGCATGCCGTTAAGTATTATAAAAAATTAGCGCAATTGGATACTCAGGTAGAAAGCTACGCGATATTAATTTCTTATGATGATTTTTTGCAGCAGCTGAAAGCCGAACATGGTAGAAAAAGAAGCTTTTGGGACAGATTAGGTCGAGACTAATACAGTTTAGTTAATTTAAATAACTTCATACTAATATCCTATTGTTCGGTTCCAATTCGTGTCGAATTAATTGAACGCTCTATTCAAATTATGACAATAGTAAATGTATTTAATAGTCTCATGCTAAAGTTTATTCTGGTCAAGCCAGAATGGATTATTTAGCAGGTACAGTGAAGAAAAATACCTGATTTTATATGAGAAACAGCAACAAAAAAGCCTGAACATTGCTGTTCAGGCTTTTGCAATAATGGTGGCCCGGGACAGAATTGAACTGTCGACACAAGGATTTTCAGTCCTCTGCTCTACCAACTGAGCTACCAGGCCACTGGTCTAACTCCGAGGCTCTTACCTCGGGAGCGCGCTATTAAACTAGGATCACGATTTAAAGTCAAGGGGGTTTTAAAATAAATTTTACTTTTCTTCAGGAACGTAACCTTCAACTTTCTCGTAGTCCCCACCAAATAGGAATTTTTCCATTTCTCCGGTTAGATATTGACGTGTTTTGGTGTCGGCAAGACTCAGATGTTTTTCATTGATCAGCATGGTTTGGTGGTTCATCCAGAGTTTCCAGGCTTCGGCTGAGATGTTGTTTAAAATTCGTTCACCTAGCTCGCCAGGAACTGGGGCAAAGCTCATTGGTGCGGCTTCTTTTTGGAGTTTTTGACAAAAGATCATAGTTTTCTCTAGTTATCTATTTGAAAGTATTTAAACAAAAACTTGCGTATGGGAGTTGGAAAAGCAAGTTGTTTGAGTTGTTCGATATTATGCCATTGTTGTGCACTGTTTTCTGCAATAGTCGTGGATTTTATCTGGGTTGGTGATACGACTTTTATTTCTAAATGAAAATGTGTAAAGGTGTGTTTAAACTCATCAATGAGTGTTGTTTTATTTTTGCGTCTATTTGATGAGTCTTCAAGCTGTTCAGGTAAACTCCAGAGTCCGCCCCAGATACCACTTGGTGGCTTTTTTTCGAGCAAGAGCTGTTGGTTTTGATTAATGTGGAGCTGTAATGTGGCTTGCTTCGTTGGAATTGTTTTTTTCGGCTTTTTGTGAGGATACTCGCTGGTTTTTCCATGAATAAAAGCCAGGCAGTGAGTTGACAAAGGGCATTGCTCACATTGCGGTTTACTGCGGCTACAAAAGCTGGCACCTAAATCCATCATGGCTTGATTAAAGTGAGCAGTATTCTTTTGGGGAGTGTACTTTTCTGTGAGCTGCCATAGCTCTTTACTGACAGCTGTTTGACCGTACCAGCCATCAACCATGAATACGCGTGCTAAAACTCGTTTTACGTTGCCATCTAATATGGGGGTGGGTTTGTTTAGGGCTAAAGATAAAATCGCGCCAGCAGTGGAACGGCCTATTCCTGGCAGTGATTCCATTTCTTCCAGATTATCAGGAAACTTACCATTAAATTGTTGCATCACTATTTGAGCGCACTTATGTAGGTTACGGGCACGAGTGTAGTAGCCCAGACCTTGCCAGTGATGTAAAACTTGATCTATGTCCGCGTTGGCTAAAGCTTTGACGGTAGGAAAGCTTTGCATAAATTTGAGGTAGTAAGGTATGACGGTTTTTACTTGAGTTTGCTGCAACATGACTTCTGAAACCCAAACTCGATAAGGGGTTGAGTCTTGTTGCCAGGGGAGATCTTTACGTCCATGTTTTTGATAAAAAGTGAGAACTTTTTTGGCGAATAAAGCTGGGGTGATTAACATATCAATTTAATTTCAACGGAAATTTTGCTAGAGAATATCGTAATAAAATGGAATAAATATTGATAGCGTAACCCACATGAGTAGCGCCAAAGGTATACCTATTTTTAAGAAGTCGCCAAAATGGTAACCACCAGCATTCATGATTAGCAGGTTGGTTTTATAAGCCATTGGAGTGGCATAACTAAAGTTTGCACCGAATAAAACTGCGATAACAAAAGGCTCTGCTGGTAGACCGAGCTGACTAGCCACACTGATAGCAATTGGTGTACCAATAACCGCTGCTGCGTTGTTTGAAACGATATTGGTTAAAATGGCGAGCAGTAACATGAGTGCACTTAGAATGACTGGGGCAGGCATGCCTTGAGTAAAAAATAGGAATAGTTGGGCTAAATAATCTGCCCCACCTGTTTTCATAAGAGCTTCACCTAATGCAAGGCTGGCAACAACAATTAAAATGACTTGAGTACTCAATGCGCGCCCGGCGTCGTTCCAGTCTAAACATCGGGTTATGAGTAATGCCATTACGCCGAGAATTGCACTAATTGCAATTGGCAGAATACCAAATGCTGCGAGTCCAACAACCATTGCCATAATAGCCAGTGCGATAGGTGCTTTATCTGTATGAGGAAGATCGGTAGTGGCATCAAGAACTAAAAGATCGCCTTTCTTTTTCATCTCGGCAATTTTTTCACGTGAGCCTTGGACTAATAGTATGTCTCCCACATGCAATGAGACACTTCCTAATTTGCGATAAAGGTCGATTTCTTTACCTTCGCGGTGTAAGGCTACTGCGACCATTTTGTAGTGATCGACAAAGCGGACATTTTTTAAGGTAGAGCCTGCAAGTGGAGAACCCGGAACAATTACTACTTCCGCCAGCTGCTGATCTTCGGCAGTTAGAGGATGTTCTTCATCTACTTGGTGTTTACCAACAAAAAGTTTGGCACCCAATAGTTTTTCATACTCTTTCAAATTGTCAGCGGTATCTGAAACGCGGATCCTGTCACCTGCTTGAAGGACGACATCTGGCATAGGCATAATGCGCACATCAGATGATGCTCCAAAGCGTTGAATGCGTTCTGCTTTTAATGTGCCATTGGCATGTTCAATAACATCAGCGAGAGTTTTACCTACTGCAAAACCGTCTTCATCCAAGGTTAAATGCGCAGTAAATAAACGTGGTGCAGCACTTTCTAAAATAGAATCACGAGGCGGTAACATTCTAGGGGCTACTAACCATAAATAAAGAATTGCCACAACACCTGCAACCGCTGCTGGAACAGCAAAGTCAAATAATCCTAGTTTACGCATGCCTTGTTCCGCGGCAACGGCTACAACTAACAGGTTGGTTGATGTGCCAACTGTTGTGGTCATACCGCCGATTAATGTCGCAAAGCCCATTGGCATTAACATACCAGAAGGTGAAGTGTTATTACGCATGGAAACGCTGATTAAAATTGGGATAAGCAATACCACAATAGGTGTATTGTTCATAAAAGCAGATAGGATGGCGGCAACTAATAAAGTGACCAGCAAAGATAGTTGAGGGTAAATTTTCCACAAGCGTCCGAGAAGGCGCCCAACAGGCTCTAGTGCTCCAGTGCGAACTAATCCTTGACCGGCTATCATTAGTGCACATACTGCGATTAATGCTTCATGTCCAAATCCGTAGAAAAAATGAACTGACTCTAAATGCTTACCATTTGCTTGAATAAATGGAAATACTTCAAAACCAACTGCGACTGCTATTAATACGGCGAGACAGCTTGATTCTAAGCGGATATCCTCGCGACGAAATAAATAGAGTGCAGCGACGGTTAAGAATAACATCGCAAGTGCATGATAATTAGGAATAGCTGGGAACATAAAGGGTTGAAATACTTATGGTTAGAATTAATGATTTCAGACAGTTAGATTAAAACTAACAGTTTTTAGAAAATGATCAATATATTATTTGCGATACCCATATAACTAGTATTTAGTAGAAGAGCCATACAAGGCTGTTCACGGCGAAATTTAAGCAAAATAAGACAAACCAATGAAAAGATCGTTTTTGACGTTTGCGTAGCCTTATTTATGGCTGGACTGATATAATTGGAGCATCGTAGTAATAAATTGGTTTGATTGTGCAAGAATTTCATCGAAAAATTAGAAGTTTTGTTCGTCGTGAAGGACGAATGACTGCTGGGCAAGCATTAGCCTATCAGGAAATGATGCCTGATTATGGTGTGGAATATACCGAACAAAAGCTCGATTTGGCTGCTTTGTTTGGTAATGATAATCCTGTAACTTTGGAAGTAGGCTTTGGAATGGGGACTTCGCTGGCGATTCAGGCGGAAAATAATCCGCAAAAAAATTACTTTGGAATAGAGGTTCATCGTCCCGGTGTTGGGGCGTTACTTGCGCGTATGCGAGAGAAAAATGTACATAATGTACGAGTGATATCTCATGATGCAGTTGAAGTTTTGCAGCATATG
>JAUIHB010000025.1 GCA_030432465.1 Gammaproteobacteria bacterium | reverse complement strand
AGTTTACCTGGCCAATACTCAGAGCTAAAAAACCCTCTGGCGCGAGTTTATGAAACTCAAGAGACAGTCAATATTTTACAAGTATTTCGAAGTGAGCCAGCCATATTAATTTTAACGCCAATTAAAACGGTAGAAAATAAAACCGTAGGTGCACTCATTGGTGTCAAGCATCTCAATGAAGAAACACTTAAAGAATTTCATTATCAAGTAAAAGTGCCTGTTGCAGTGGTTAACAATAACAAAATACAAACTGTTAGCATTGATACGACACCTTCTTTAGATAATTATCAACAAATAGAAGTAAACTGGCCTTCAACGATTAACTCCGCATTGTGGAAAATTGTGTTATTGGTATCGCCTGAACCAACCTTTTCTCTCGCTTTGATTTATCTCATTATTGGCTCGATTATTACACTGCTAGTTACCCTGATTATTTGGAAACAACTCAAAGCATCAGGTCAAGCTGTTAGCTTACTGAATGACACTTTAGATTTACAATTGCCAATAACAGAACAAGTAAACCGTTTAACCACGTTGCAAAACTTAAGCAATGATCCGGTTATGTCAGAGGCAATTTCATCCATTCGTCAGCGACTCGATCAGCTAGTTCAGCAGAAGAAAACTTTAAGTATTGAAATTAGAAAGTTACAAGAAAATGATCGCCAATTAAAAAGTAAGGTCAAATCACTAAAAAGTGAACGAGATACCGCTTTTGCTGCACCAAAACTCAAATCAGAATTTCTCTCACGAATGGGGGATGAAATTACAACGCCCATGAAGTCTGTAGTCAGCATGCTCAAGTTGTTATCCGAATATCCGTTCGATGCAGAGCCAAGACAATTGTTAAATATTGCCAAACGCTCTACTCGTACGCTTGTTGATAATTTAAATAACATACTGGATTTTTCTAAACTTGATGCCGGCATGTTAAAGCTTAACCCTCGTAACTTTAGTGTCAGAGAGCTTGTAGATGAAATGTCGTCAGAACTTTCACATTATGCCAATGAAAAAGGACTATCACTACAGGCCAGTACCGATCCTGAAGTTGCTGCAGAAATATGTGCTGATCAAAATAGAATTAAACAAATTCTGAGAAACCTTTTAGGCAATGCCGTACGTTTTACCAAAGAAGGGGAAGTTTCGTTATACGCGGATGTTTTAATTAAAGAAAATGAAAAGCTACTTCGTTTTACCATAAAAGATACTGGTGTCGGTATTCCAGCTGAAGCGCAAAAAGGATTATTTGACTCATTAGAACAAGCAACAAAATTAACAAATAGTAGTTTTGCAGGAAGACTCAGACTAATCGTTTCAAAGCATTTATCAGAATTAATGGGCGGCGAGATAGGTGTTATTAGCGAGCCAGGCAGAGGTAGTCAATTTTGGTTTACCATAAAAATATAAATTTCGTTTTATGAGATTTTATATTTTTAAGGTGTCTAATTATTTTTGTTGTTCAAACTGAAAAGCGCTTTACGCGCTTTTTATCTTACATTTGCTTTCTATCAATAAAGAGCTAATCAATAGATTCAGCGAGTAATTCCTTTATTTCCTGTCTTAACTCAACTAAAGGCATCGGCTTACTGAACACTCTGTCTGCCCCCATTCCCTTGGCAAACTCAAGATAACTCTCAGGATCGGCAGAACCTCCGCCAGAATAAGCAATTATTTTTAATTTAGGAAATTTTTCCCGTATTTCTGAAATCAACTCCAAACCTTCTTTGTTTGGCATCAAAATATCAGTAATCATTAAATCGGGGATGTTATGTTGAAAGTACTCTACAGCCATAGCACCATCTTGTGCTAAAAGCACATCATGGTTATCCAGCTCAACTACATCAGTTAAAAGTCGTAACATCTGTGGATCATCATCGACAATAAGTATCAATGCCATTAGCTACAACTCCCTAAATTATCCATTTCAGAATTAGTGATTTCATAACAGGAATTGAATCCCTTAATTTGTATTATTATATCCATGTGATATTTTTCTAAGTCAATCCTGTCTATGATTATATCTGAATATAACCAACTCACAAACAAGTATAGTTTAAATCTACGAGTAATCTTGTATAAAATTGTTTAGACTATAGGGAGAAACGCTAGTTTTATCCTGAATTATCACCAACACAAGTAAAAAAATTATGTCAAATGAACTCAAATCGAAACTTTCTCCCCTTGCCTATCAAGTTACTCAAGAGCAAGGAACAGAGCCTCCGTTTAGTGGTAAATACGACAGTTTTGATCAAGCAGGCGATTATGCTTGTATTTGTTGTGATCAATATCTCTTTAGCTCAGAACATAAATTTCAGTCCAGCTGTGGTTGGCCTGCATTTTTTGACACCTTGGCAGAATCCGTTGAAGAACGGAGAGACTTATCTCATGGCATGGTAAGAACTGAAGTAGTCTGTAAAAACTGTCATGCTCACTTAGGTCATAAGTTTCCTGATGGTCCACATGGAACTCGCTACTGTATTAATTCGGTCGCACTTAATTTTAAGCCTAAGAAAGAATAAGAAATGCAGTTTTAAAATTAAATTATTATGACTTCCTCACTAGCACAGGCGATCAAGCGAAAACTGAACGTTTTATTTGAACACGCTGATTTTATTATTTTTGATAAACCAGCCAACCACTCCTTTCATGATGAAAACGGAGTTATGGGCTTTTCGTCACTGGTTAATCAACAAAATAATAACTCACTATGGCCAGTTCACCGACTAGATAAAATGACCTCGGGTTGTATTATTTTTGCAAAATCTCACGATGCGGCAGCAGAGTTTGGTCAGTTATTTGCGCAACATAAAATTAAGAAAGTCTACTTGGCCATTTCAGATAAAAAACCTAAAAAGAAACAAGGAAGAATTATTGGTGATATGCAAAAGTCCAGAAATGGCAGTTGGAAGCTAACAACAACACGGCTTAATCCTGCTACGACTCAATTTTTAAGTGGTTCGTTTCTACCCGGAAAACGATTATTCTGGCTATGCCCGAAAACGGGAAAAACCCATCAATTACGTGTCGCATTAAAATCTATTGGCGCTCCTATATTAGGTGATTTACGTTATAAAGGAACACACTCTGACAGAGGTTATTTACATGCTTATCAAGTAGTTTTTCAATGGAAAGGACAAACAATTGATACTGTTTGTCCACCAGTTGAAGGTACGGAATTTCAACATCCTGAAATACAACTTTCTATCGAAGAGCTAAAACTAAAGTCTATACCTTAAGATGTAAGTTTAGCTCCGTATACCAATCCCTTTTTGCAATAAATAATATGCAAGCGAAAGTAGCGCAATAATGAAGCAAGAAATTAAGATTAGTGCATGAGTAATATTGATATCTGAAAAACCTAAAAAACCATAACGAAAAGCATTTACCATATATAAAATAGGATTGCCTAATGAAACATTTTGCCAAAATTCAGGTAATAATTTTATTGAATAAAATACACCTCCCAAATAAGTTAGAGGCGTTAATATAAATGTAGGTACAATAGAAATATCATCAAATTTTTTAGCAAAAATAGCATTAACCAACCCACCGGTTGCAAATAACATTGATGTTAATGTCACTACAAAAAATAAAATTGGCCAACTATGGATTTTAAAATCAACAAATTGGGAAGCCACAATCGTTACAATAATACCAGTTAATAATCCGCGACTAACACCACCAAAAATATACCCCATTAAAATAAATAAAGTGGGGACAGGTGATACCAACATTTCTTCAATGCTACGTTGAAACTTAGCACTAAAGAAGGAACTCACTACATTTGAATAAGAGTTAGTAATTACCGACATCATAATAATTCCAGGAGTAATATATTCGATATAACTAACACCGTCCATATCACCTATTCGGCTACCTATTAATTGGCCAAATATCACAAAATATAATGTCATCGTAATTGCTGGTGGTAAAAGTGTTTGCACCCAAATTCTAAAATAGCGTGAAACTTCTTTAGCTAAAATACTATACAGCGCGATAAAAGCTTGTTTGTTATACATAATTTCTCAGCGTTACCTTTGTCTTTTATTTTCTTTAATGATTAATTCGACAGCATCCACTTGAGCAGATATTTTATATCTGACTTTCAATTAGGTGATTTAATCTAACGGATATAATTAAGCAGCATTTTCTGTCAATTTAACGAAAAGTTCTTCTAAACGATTGGATTTATTTCTCATACTACTCACCTGAATGTTTTGTTCAGACAACCAAGAAAAAATAAGATTGAGTGAAATTCCTTTAGGTATGTCAACTTCGATACTTGTATCGTCTCTTTGTCTAAAAGTAACTGAGTTTATTTCAGGAAACTTCTCAGGCATACTGTCAATATCAAGGACAAAAGTCTCAACATCTAGACGTGAAATAATGTCTTTCATGCTGGTATTTTCAATAATTTCACCCTGATTAATAATTGCTATTCTGCGACATAATTGCTCAGCTTCTTCTAAGTAGTGTGTTGTCAAAACAATCGTGGTTCCTTGTTTATTTAGTTCAGTTAAAAACTCCCACATGCTACGTCTTATTTCAATATCAACACCCGCTGTTGGTTCATCTAAAATTAAAATTTTAGGCTCATGAATAAGCGCTCTTGCAATCATTAAACGCCTTTTCATACCACCAGAAAGCTCTCTTGATGGGGTATTTCTTTTCTCCCATAATGACAACTGTTTAAGCACAACTTCGGCACGTTGAGTCGCTAGTTTTCTTGGCACACCATAATAACCAGCCTGATTAACTACAATTTGCAAACATGTTTCAAACTGTGAAAAATTAAATTCTTGTGGTACAAGTCCAATACACCTTTTGGCTGCTTCAAGTTCATTATCGATGGAATGTCCAAAGACTTTAACACTGCCAGAAGTTTTATTAACCAGAGAACAAATAACACCTATTGTCGTTGATTTCCCTGCCCCATTTGGGCCCAGTAGTGCTAAAAAATCACCTTCCTCAACATCAAAAGATATTCCTTTCAGTGCCGTAAATTGACCACCATATATTTTTTTTAAATCATGAATTTCTATCGCTTTTGTTGACATAAACCTTCCAATATCACTTCTAAATAGTTAATACATACCGATAAATAGTTAGTACATATTGAATTAATTTTTGTAACCCCAAGCATCACTTAGTGTGTTACTAATACCCAAGTGGTTTAGAATTCTGGCACTCACAAAGTTGGCGAGTTCATTAATAGTTTGTGGTTTAGAGTAAAAACCTGGAGACGCCGGCATTACCGTTACACCTACTTCACTCAAAGTTAATAAATTTTTCAAGTGAATAGTTGAGAGTGGCATTTCTCGTGGCAAAACTATCAACTGACCTTTTTCTTTAATAACGACATCTGCGGCACGCTCTAAAAGCGTGTTACTCGCTCCTGTGGCAATTGCAGAAATACATCCCATGCTAGCAGGACAAATCACCATTTGTTTAGGCGCAGCCGAACCACTTGCCACAGGGGAAAACCAATTATCCTTGCTATAAACTTGAATAATACTCCTATCACAAGAGCAAATGACTGCCAATTTTTCGGCTATTTTCTTCGGTGACTCAGGTAAACTCACATCAACTTCTGTTGCCATAACCACCCTTGCTGCATCGCTTAACATCACATGAACTTGCTGAAAATGTAAGGTTAGTTGCTGCAATAAATTAAGCGCATAAATAGCCCCCGAAGCCCCGGTAATACCTAGAGTAATAGCATCAGACTGGAGTGTCTTTTGTTTTACGTTAACAGTTTGATCTTCATATGTTTGGGGGTCAGGCTTATTGGACATAGTGACTAAGCCTCCCATCGAGTTTTAAGTGCTTCAATTAACTTATCATGGATTCCGCCAAACCCGCCATTACTCATAACAAGTATTGTGTCGCCCGATTTAGCTTGTTGCAGCACATACTCAATAATCTTTTCTGGCGAATTAAACGCTTCAAAAGATTGTTTGCTTTTACTCGAAATAGACCAATTTAATGCTTCTGGGATATGAAAAATACACAGATCAGATTGAATTAAAGAATCTAACAATGTTTCTTTATGAACTCCCATTTTCATAGTATTTGATCGCATATCAACGATCGAAATTATTCGCTTGTCTCCTACTTTATTTCTCAATCCTTCAACAGTTGACTTAATTGCTGTTGGATGATGTGCGAAATCATCATAAACTTTTATTTGATTAACTTCGCCTTTTAACTCCATCCGCCGTTTAACATTTTTAAAACTTGATAAAGCTTGAATAGCATCCGCCACACTAACTCCAACATGGTGTGCGGCAGCCATAGCAGCCAGTGCATTGTTAACATTATGCTCACCAATCAAATTCCATTCTAAAACACCCTGAGACTTTCCTTGGTAATAAATATTTAAGCGACTACCATCAACTGCCAGCTTTTCTGCATACCAGCTGGCCCCCTCCGAAAATTCATTTGAAAAAGTTTGCGTAGCTGACCAGCACCCCTTTTCGATAACTTGTTCTACAGCGGGATAATTCAAAGGATAAATAACAGCACCATTTCCTGGGATTGTTCTAACTAAATGATGAAACTGGGTTTGAATTGCCGCCAAGTCATTAAAAATATCTGCGTGATCAAATTCTAAATTATTAATCACACAAGTACGTGATCGATAGTGAACAAACTTGGAACGCTTATCAAAAAATGCTGTATCATATTCATCTGCCTCAACGACAAAAAAAGGCGATTCGGTATAACGAGCAGACATACCAAAATTTTCTAATACTCCCCCAACTAAAAACCCCGGATTATATCCTGCTGCCTCTAGGATCCAAGTAATCATACTTGCCGTTGATGTTTTACCATGAGTACCTGATATAGCAATAACCCATTTATCTTGTAAAATATTCTCACATAACCATTGAGGTCCTGAACGGTATATTTGATTTGAATTGAGTAACGCTTCAATAACTGGTGAGCCACGACTCATGGCATTCCCCACCACCACACAGTCTATATCCTGCTTTAATTGTTCGGCATCGAAACCTTGATGAATTTCAACCCCTAACTCTTCAAGCTGAGTGCTCATTGGCGGATAACAGTTTTTATCCGAACCAGTCACTTTAAAACCTTTCTGCAATGCTAAGCGAGCGACTCCTCCCATAAAAGTGCCGCAAACTCCCAATATGTGTAAGTGCATTCATTTACTCTCAATTAATTAAAATGCGTTAACATTCTATATATTTTAAATTTCACTAGACTAAAATTTAGCGCAAATTGTAGCACAATTTCTTATATCAACATCCTGACCTGTCGGGGCAATAGAAAAATGCTATAGCCCGAACAATTGAGTGGGCATGTCAGTCTTTTACCTACTTCTTAACCTTGCAATATCTTGTTGGCGTATTGTGTACTTCAACTGAAATTTCCAATTTATCAAGTAAAAATCCGCTATTTATCAATCGGAGGTACATATATTTGCAGATTACTTATGTATATAATACGCAACATTTCATCCACTCAATCAAATTCGGGAGCTTTCAATGGTTGCAAAGAAGAAACAAAATGCTTTCTATGCACAATCAGGCGGCGTTACAGCAGTCATTAACGCATCAGCTTGTGGTGTTATTGAAACAGCACGTCAACATAAAAGTAAAATTGGTAAAATTTATGCTGGGCGTAACGGAATAATCGGCGCTTTGACCGAAGATTTAATTGATACTAGCAAAGAAAGTAAAAAAGATATTGCAGCATTAAAATATACGCCATCAGGCGCATTCGGCTCTTGCCGTTATAAACTCAAAAGCCTCGATGAAAACCGTGCTGAGTACGAAAGACTCATTGAAGTTTTCAAAGCTCATGATATTGGTTACTTTTTTTACAATGGTGGTGGTGACTCAATGGACACCGCCCATAAAATATCCCAACTTAGTGAAACAATGGGTTATCCAATTACTTGTGTCGGGATCCCCAAAACAGTCGATAACGACTTACCTATCACTGACAATTGCCCTGGTTTTGGTAGCGTTGCAAAATATGTTGCAGTTTCCATTCGCGAAGCAGGTTTCGATGTTGCTTCCATGGCAAAAACCTCAACGAAAGTCTTTGTCATGGAAGTAATGGGACGTCATGCCGGCTGGATTGCTGCGGCAGGTGGACTTGCCAGTGAAAAAGAAGGGGATGCACCACATATTATTTTATTCCCTGAAATTGCTTTTAATAAAGAGAAGTTTCTGAAAAAAGTTGATCGCTGCGTTAAAAAACATGGTTACTGTGCAATTGTTGTTTCAGAAGGCGCACGTTATAAAGATGGAACATTTTTAGCTGACGCCGGCTCTGTTGATGCTTTTGGCCACAAACAATTAGGTGGCGTCGCCCCAGTTGTTGCCCAAATGGTTAAAGCAGAGTTGGGTTATAAATATCATTGGGCTGTTGCTGACTATTTACAACGTGCAGCTCGTCATATTGCATCAGAAACAGATGTTGAGCAAGCTTATGCCATGGGGAAAGCAGCGGTTGAATTAGCCATCAGCGGACAGAATGCAGTTATGCCAACAATTGTGCGTAAACCAACCAAAACTTACGCTTGGACAATTGGGCAAGCCAATTTAGCCGATGTTGCCAATGTTGAAAAAATGATGCCTCGTAATTTCATTTCTAAAGATGGACTACATATTACGGACGTTTGTCGTGAGTACTTATTACCCTTGATCAAAGGTGAGTCTTATCCGCCATATAAAAATGGACTACCTCAATATGTCACATTAAAAAATGAAGCCGTCAAGAAAAAACTTAAACAGAAATTTGAAATTTAGATTAAATCTAATTGCTTTTTATTCATAAAAAAACGGAATTAGTGGTGCTGATAATTCAGTCAATCACTAATTCCGTCACCTGCAGAGAAATAAGCTCTCTAAACACACCTCGGACTAAAAACTACTCAATGTTTACTTCTTTAAATTTTACTACTTTATAAAATCAATCATTTAATAACACACAACTTTTGGAGTATCTTACATTCGTGTATTATTAAGACTCTAGCTTGAAGTCTAAAGTCACAACCTGACCTTCAACTTCAACAGGCGATCCATCCTCTTTTTTCACGTTATATCGCCATTTTGATACAGCTTTTCGAGAAGACTGTTCAAAATAACCTTTAGGTGTTGCATCAATCACTCGAATATTTTTGGTGTTACCATCCTTATCAATATCAAACTGTAAAGTCACTGAGCCTTGTACATTGTTAATGGCCGCTTTACGAGGATATTGAGGTTCAATTCGGATTGTTGGAGAAAAGCCGCCTCCAATAGCTGGTACTCCAGCCAATGTTGTACCACCTCTGTCATAGTTAACGACATCAATAAGATCTGAACCTACTGTTGGACCTGTGATAGATTTAATCGGCTTGGTTGGCGCTGGTGGAGCTTCAGGTTTCGCTATTGCTGGCTGTTCAACTAAAGGTTTTATCTTGGGAAGTTCTTTCTTAGGTTTAGGTTCTCTAATAATTTTTTTTAACTTTTCAGGATCCGTTTCAGTGTTAAAATCAATGACTGGCGCAGGCTTACTATCTACCGCCTGAACTTCGTTATCAATTAACAAATTCATTAATGCAAATAAAAAAAATGCAAAAACACTCGCTAAAACAATTGATACAAACTTTCTCATAACCGCCTCCTCAGTTTTTGTTATGCACTTATTAAAAACGCACAAATAAAAAAAGGGGGTTAAGAAAGTTAAAAATAATTCACCACATTTTTTGAGTAAGGTAATCCTGCTTAATAATTTGATTAAACCTTTCAATTAGACGAGGCTTGAACTGCGAACCACTAAGAGCATTCACTTTTTTTACTGCGAGAAAAAGAGATTGTTTATAGCCTTGAGACTTGTTTTCACTAACCAAAAAAGCAAACTCTATGGCTAAAGCAAGCGCTTGAGCAACAGGCATAATATCTTCATCTCGCAACCCAAGAGGAACTCCGTCACCGTTATACTGCTCTAAAAGCTGCATGCATATCTCCGCAGCCTGACTCCACCCTGACATTCGTGATAAAAGACCTGAGGCAACAAAAAGATGATCTAATTCTAACTGTCTGGATGAGGAAGCCTTCAAGGAATATAAAATAAAAATCAATGCTGCTTTAATTTGTTGCTCATCAACGGCATGAGATAATTTGTTATTAAGCTTTAATGCTAAACATTCGCCAACTTTTATGGTACTTGCAAAGCTTTCATCTTTTAAACTTTGCTTATCAATAATGAATTGAAAAAACTCCATGTCTGTTGCATCTAAAAAGCTGAATGCTTTACCGTGCACTTGATCAATAGCAACTATATCGATATTAAAATGTTCGTCCTGAACGGCAATCATCGCTTTTTCGGTAATTAATTTACGTTCATCATCAGAAGCTCGCTCTATTTTATCCACGACTTCTTCAAGTTGCTGTAGTACTTGAATATCAACAGTACCATTCTCTAAAACATGGATTAACTGACTTTCTATCACATTTATCGCTACCACAGAAAAACGAGCATAAACAGCTTCAAACAGAACTTTTCCACTACGAATATCTGAAAATAAATCTTCTAACTTATGACTAACATGAACCAGTTCTGACAAGAAAACCATTTTGCAATTTCCTTTAACGGTATGTAAAGCACGAAACATTCTGTCAATAATCGCCTCATCGACATGACTTTCAAGCGACTCTGAACATTCATAAATGTCCTTAATTGCCGCTTGGACATCATCATAAAATTCTTGTTTTATTTCTGCATCTAACTCGTTAAATGCACCACAATTAATCAGTTTCACTAAAAAATTTACCCATCATAAGGAGTTCTCAAGTTATTCGTTCAGATTATCACCAATGATATGTTGAATAAAAAAGGGGCAAAATCAGCCCCTTTTTTAGTTTGGCTTTAGTTAAAGATTAGGTCAATAAGGGTGCAATCACAAGGCTGACAATTGCCATAACATTAATCAAAATATTCATTGCTGGGCCAGAAGTATCTTTAAACGGATCCCCAACGGTATCCCCCACAACAACCGCAGTATGAACATCAGAGCCTTTGCCACCTAAATTGCCCTTTTCGACATATTTCTTTGCGTTATCCCATGCACCACCAGCATTAGCCATCGTTAATGCTAATAAAACACAAGTGATTAGCGCACCAGCAAGCATTCCACCTAGAGCTTGCGGACCAAGTCCAAAACCAACAACAGCAGGAGCAGCCACCGCAAGCGCACCTGGCAACAGCATTTTTTTAAGTGCCGCTTGAGTTGCAATATCAATACACTTTGCATTATCAGGCTCTGCTTTACCTTCCAAAAGCCCCGGAATCTCTTTGAACTGACGGCGTATTTCTTTAATCATATCAAACGCGGCACTTCCTACGGCACGCATGGTAATAGCCGAAACTAAAAAAGGGAAGATTCCACCAATAAACATTCCCATGAGTACTAAAGGATCACTAATTTCCAGTTTAAATGCTGGCATTTTTTTAGACACAGTTTCAATATAAGCAGCAATGATTGCCAATGCAGCCAAACCCGCAGCACCAATTGCGAAGCCTTTACCAATTGCCGCAGTGGTATTTCCAACCTCATCCAGACCATCAGTTATTTTTCTGACATCTTCACCCAGTTCGGCCATTTCAGCAATACCACCGGCATTATCCGCAACAGGTCCATAAGCATCAATAGCCATCGTTATACCAACAGTTGCTAACATCCCAACAGCAGCAATACCAACCCCATAAACACCCGCATCACCAAGCAGCTGGGAACTCACAAAAATCACTCCCGCAATGGTTAATACTGGGATAACGACAGATTCCATACCTAGAGCTAACCCAGCAATCATAACGGTTGCAGGCCCCGTTTCACCTTCTCTTGCTAAATCTCTTACAGGTTTTCCTCCAGTATAGTACTCGGTCACCAAGCCGATAATACTGCCGCCAGCGGCACCGCAAATAACACATAGCCAAATATTAATAGATAACCCAAGAGCTGTAATCAGGAAATAGGCTGCAATAATGAGTAAAATGGTTGCACCAAGAGTCCCAGTTCTAAGTGCTTTAGCTGGTTGTGAGGAAGATGCCATCTTAACAATAATGATCCCGACAATAGAGCAGAGTAAGCCGACCGATGCTAACGCTAAAGGCAGAAACATTAAATATTCGCGATTTTCAGTTCCAGTTAATGTCATCACCAAAGGGACTGACATAGTTGCTGCAATTGCGATTGTAGCGATCATAGAACCACAGTAGGACTCAAAAATATCCGATCCCATACCAGCAACATCACCCACATTGTCGCCAACATTATCTGCAATAACACCCGGATTACGAGGATCATCTTCAGGAATACCGGCTTCTATTTTCCCCACTAAATCCGCACCAACATCAGCACTTTTAGTAAAAATACCGCCACCTACGCGAGAAAATAACGCTACAACAGATGCTCCCATCCCAAACCCATGAATCGCTTCAGCATGCGCAGGATCTCCACCGAACACGTAATACATTCCTCCCAGTCCTAACAATCCCATTGACGCGACCGCCAGTCCCATAACTGAACCGCCGTAAAATGCTACCGATAAAGCATTAGACTCCCCACTTTCTGCCGCTGCTACGGTTGTCCTGACATTGGCACTGGTAGCAGTGTACATTCCAATATAACCTGCAATTGCAGAACTTAACGCTCCCACAATAAAAGCTGTCGGAGTTTGCCAAGCGTTAGCGGCACCGGAATTTAAATAAAAACCAATATATAAAGCAATGGTTAAAAAAGCTAAAAAGGCGGCAAGAATAGTATATTCTCTGCGCATAAAAACCATGGCACCTTCGTGAATTGCTTGCGCTATTTTGGCAACTTTTCCTTCGCCTCCAGAATATTTTTTTATGACAAAATAAATAAACAACGCAACCATTAGTCCAAAGAGTCCTAATAGTGGTGGTAATAAAACAAGATTTGACATACTTCCCCCAAAAGTTCATTAAATGCACCCAGTGTAAAATTTGTCAGAAGTGAAAGCTGGGTGATGTTTGTCGAATTGTTATAAAAAACATCGACTACTTACGGGCGAACCAACTACATAGCAAAGAATTTAGATCAGAACAATCCAAAAGCCCCTCTGCCATAGGTTAGATACTTTGGCTACTAAATTTTGACTTCTTTAAATCAATAGCACACTACCTGTATAGCAATAAACCACCACAAGGTAAATGAGGGAATCAGAGATATTTTAACTAATTGATTTATATGATATTTATTTATTTTTAAGCGCCTGTTTATTTTGCGGTGCAGTATCGTTATAATGTGCGACCAAATTTTAACCATCACACAAGTAATACAAATATGAGCTTAAACACTGTACCGGCTGGGAATAACCTGCCAGAAGAAATTAACGTAATTATTGAAATTCCTGCGCATGCAGATCCTGTAAAATACGAAGTCGATAAAGACTCCGGTGCTATTTTTGTTGATCGTTTTATGGCAACTTGTATGCATTACCCAACAAACTACGGTTATGTACCACACACATTGTCAGAAGATGGTGATCCAGTTGACGTATTAGTCCCAACACCATTTCCTTTATTAGCAGGCTCTGTGATTAAATGTCGTCCGGTTGGCGTATTAAAAATGACTGACGAATCAGGCACCGATGCAAAAATTCTTGCAGTGCCTGTTCGCAAACTAACTCCTATTTATAAAGATGTTGAAGAGTCTACTGACTTACCTGAATTACTACTTAATCAAATTCAGCACTTCTTTGAGCATTACAAAGATTTAGAAGCTGGTAAATGGGTTAAAGTTGAAGGTTGGGGAAATGCTGAAGAAGCAAAAAAAGAAATCGTAGATAGCGTAAATCGATACGAAGAAACACCTGAAAAACCTGCATTTTGATGATTTACCCGACAGCAGTTTTGAAACTTCATTACTGCTGTTTTCTCTTTATTCTTTTAGTCCCCCCAAAAAAGTCATAGCGAAATATTTCATTACTACTCGTTAAAAGCAAGCTTTCCATAACGTGACTCTATACTTGATTGTAACAATCGAGATCTAATTTTAAATTCATCTTGTATTGCATTAAACATGGGATCCCTTTTTAAAGCTTGAAAAGCAGGATCTGACTCAACCCACCAAAAATCAACAAATCCTTCTTGAACTGCTTTACGCAATAGGGTTAGTGCTTGCTCATTATTACCTTGCAGTGCATTCCAAGCTGCTTGCTGATAGCTCATAACTTGAGTTGCAAAACCTTTTTTACTTAACACAGACAATTCTTCGGAAACTGCTAATAAGTGGCCTTCTGCTTGTAACTGGTTACCTAAAGCTTGGTAAGCGCTTGCTAAAAATAATTGGATACGTATAGTATGTTCGTCAACTCGTTTTTTATTTGACTGCCTTGTTAAACGCAAGGCTTGTTCTAAATCTTTAACTGCAAATTTCCACTTTTCCTGTTTCAGCCAAGCATAACCTCGCCAAATTCTCTGTGACCAATTTTGCGACTCTTCTTCAAAAGATTGTGTCCAATCAAAAAATGCTTGTTCATCACCACTGGCTAACCAAACGGTGGCTTGCAAGCCATTAAACTTATCGACATAATTATCTTTCGCATTTTGTTTAAGTAAGCGCATATTTTTCTGAGCTAGCTCATACTCACCAAGCGGCAAATAAATGCGTGTAGAATTAACCAACCACTGTATTTTATCGTTACTTAATTCAGCTAAACGTTTGTACATAGCATAGGCTTGATCAAGTTGCCCAACCTCAAAACTGACATCTCCGGCAATAGAATAAGCATTAGGATAGTTAGGGTTGTGTCTTACTACCGTATTAAAAACAGCCATAGCCTGTTTATATTTACCATATTTGACTAAATCCTGTGCCCGATTAAACCCAACAACTGCCGCCTGAGGATCAATTTCAAAAGCCTGTTTGTGTAGCTCGGCGCCTTTTTCAAAATGTCCCTGCTGTTGTAAAATTGAACCGTACCACATGTACGCTTCAGCCAACGAAGGATTAATATCAATTGCTTTTGCCAAATGAGTTGTTGCAACAGCAAGCTCTTCTTCTGGTGAATCTGTTCGTTCAGCATTTTGCCAATGCATCAGACCTTTAACTGCATGCACTCCACCAAATTGCGGATTAAGCTCGATGGCTTTTTCAATTAAAGGCTTTGCTTCATGGTAAGCCTGAAGCGGCTCACGCAATCCATAACTTGACTGCAATAAATAAGCTTGTGCTAGCATAGCCATAGCATCTGCGTATTCGGGATCTAATGTAATAGCATCTTTAAAACTATAAATGGCACCGTCGAAATCAGCTTTAGTTCGATTTCTTAACATTGCCATGCCTCGTGAATATTCAGCAAATGCTGTAATATTTTGAGTGCCGGTTTCAACATCATATTTGCCTGTTTTCCCAAGCAGGCTTACTTCTAATTCTCCCATTACGGAAGCTGCAATTTCATCCTGTACTTGAAAAATATCTGTTGTGTTACGATCCCAGGATTTAGAAAAAATGTGTGCATCTTTATCCGCATTGATCAGTTGTGCTGTCACTCGAATTAAATCACCAGAGCGTCTGACGCTACCTTCTAAAATATATTGCACTCCTAATTCTTGCGCAATTGTATGTATATTAATGTTAGTATTTTTATATTGGAATGATGAGGTACGAGCAGCAACTCTTAACTTTTTATTTCTTGCCAGTACATTGAGTAGCTCTTCAGATAAACCATCAGCAAAGTATTCGTCTTTTGTTGAATCACTGAAATTAGCAAAAGGCAAAACCGCAATGGTTTTTTGAGTATTAACGGGATCGTTAAAATGACTTGTCACTAATTTTTGCTCACTATTACTGGCTTTAGCTTGCTCATTAGCGCTATTGTAATACAAATAAGCTGCCGTTAAGCCAAAAAGGCTAATCACAGAAAGCTCGATAAAACGAGACATTAACGAACGCTTTTCTATATCCGTAGAAAGCTCACTGGACAAAGTTTTATCTGGTGATGTTTGATTTTTTGCTAAATCATTTTCAAATGACTCAGTCTTTAAAGAAGATTTTTGTAATGTTTGAATTCGCTCAAGGCGTAAATCAAACATCCATCCCGCAATTAATGCTAAAGGAAAACCAGAGAAAGCAAGCAATACCATAGAGGACATAATCCAATCGGCACCACCTAAAATAGGCAGCATTATATCGGCTATCTGAATAATACCCCATGCAATAGCCGCATAAATTGTAGCCGCTTTAAATATTTTACGACTTTTTACTTCTTCCCAAATCGAAGACACTAGGATTCCTGCTCATACTTTACACTAAATATAGAACTCAACAATCAAATTAATTATAACGGCATCAAATAATATTACTATTAAAAAACAACCCAAAAAACTGAATTCAATATTTCACTCAAATATTGATAAGCAATCTATTTTTTTGATTTTTCAACTTTTTTAATACCAACTTTACCACTCACTGTAGACATTTTGACAGAACTGTTCGCTTGACCTACATCAAATGACAATTGTTGCGACTGAATAAATGATACTTGTGGTTGACTCTCATTATATTCATTCACAATCTGTCCTCCCGGTGCTGTCTCAATCGACACTTTGGCACTTAAGTTATCATCTACATAATAGATAGATTCCCCAGAAACACTGCTCATCCTGACTTTCCCGCCAGCAATTAAAACTCCCTGAAGCTGTGTATCACCAGAAACATTTGAAATGCTGGCGGCTTCTATCTCTTGTAAATTCAATTGAAGATTGGCCGAAACACCGCTGACGGAAACTTTACGACTAACTATTTTTGCATCTAAATCACCACTGACTGTAGATAACGCCATGTCGCCAGAAATTGCTTTAAGCATGATCTTACCACTGACACTATTAATCGATAAGTTTTGACTAACCCCCTCGACCTCTAGATTGCCACTGACCGAGTTTATCTCAACTCCCCCTTGAATATTCTTAATCTGCAAGTCTGTTGCCACACCATTAAATAAAACTTTTGAACCAAGTGGCACTTGAATTTTGAGGTTTGAACCATCTCGATTATGATAACTAGAGTCTTTCGGTAACTTAACTTTAATGACTGTTTTTTCTCGCTGTGTAGCAAACACAAACTCTTCAGCCAAGTCATCTAATGTTCCACTCACCTTAACCTGCTCTTGTTGCCAACCAATAATAGAAACATCTCCTCTCACATTATGAACTTCAACGACTCCTTGCGGCGAAGCATCAGCGGATTGCTCAACTCTATCTCCAGCATAAACAGGACAACACAAACACAACAAAATTAGTGGAACAACTATTAATCTTTTCACTCTATTTCTACTAACCTTTGGTTAATAACTCTCTTAAATCAATCAAACCTGCATTAGCTCGGCTAATATAAGATGCCATAACTAATGAATGATTAGCGACTAAACCAAAACCACTTCCATTCAAAATGAAAGGGCTCCAAACTGATTCTTGAGTGGCTTCCAGCTCACGGATAATTTGCGATAAACTAGCTTTAGCATTTTTCTTTGCCAAAACTGTATCAAAATCAATCTGAATGGCTTTTAATAGATGAATTAATGCCCAACAAGAGCCTCTGGCTTCATAAAAGGTATTATCAATCTTCATCCAAGGTGTTTTAACCATTATACTATTGTCACTTTGAGTGGATTGACTCGCAGCCGAGTCTCCCGATAAATCCGTATTCACACGCTCCTGCCCAACTGATGCCGTCAAACGTTGTGATAAACCACCTAAACGTTTTTCAACCAGACTCAACCAAGCATTCAAATTATCTGCTCGTACATAAAACTGAGCTTGCTGATTATCGGCTTTGGCTAACTCTTTACGATAAGCTGATAAATGCTCAATACCACTTTCATATTTACTTTCCGCAGAAGGCATGATCCATAAAGTATGATCGTTATTAAACAAAGGCTCGGCTTCTTGTAAAAAAAGATTTTCCATGGATTGTGACTGCGAACGGCTCATATGATTGCGCAAAACTGAAGCCATATCGCGCACCTGAACAAGCACGCCAAACTCCCACGAAGGAATATTATCTAAAAGCACTGACGGCGGCATAATGTCATTGCTCAAATACCCTCCCGGCTTATCTAACAGAGTTCGAGCTATTTTTTCAGTCGTTGCAACAGTAGTATAGCCAACAATAATCGGGCCATTTTCGCCACTTTGACTATAGGCGTTTTCATCAACAACAGAAAATGCTTCGGGCTCCGAACTCCAGTAAACACCAACAAAATATAAAATAACTGTAAGTCCTAATACGCCAGCCAATATTTTTAACATATATTATCCTTTAACTTTCAGGTGTTACATTAACAAGAATATCTTCGTGGTTCGCAAATGAAAGCTTCAATTCAAATGTGCTTTGAATAACTTCATGATCAAGTCCCATCAACATAATATGATAGCTCCCCTGTCTAAATTCAAATGTCGTTCCCGCGGGGATTGTTATTTGATCATGGTGTTGCATAGATGACACACCATTTTTTTCAGTTGTTTGATGAAACATCGCATGATGAGCTGCCGTTGTTTTAACATCTGTCAGGGTTACATCATTGGTTGAATGATTGATTATAGTCAAATAAATTGCCGCAGTTCTGCTCACCGCAGGCAACTTAGGCATTATTACTCGCTCAATAGTCAATTTTCCATCACTCTGCAAAACTTCAGTTTTTGTATCAACCGAATCAGCATTCACTAAAGATAGCATGTTCACAAGCATGATGGCGATGACTGTACTTAAAACTTTAAATATTCGAATTTTCATGAATTTCCCAACAATTAATTCATCACAGTTCAAATTATATCAAGATAAACTCAACTGTCTCGTTAAAATGATAAGCAAAACCAATTTTCTTTGCCGATCCCAAGCCATATAAAAAAATAGCTCCTTGAAAAATCACAAGGAGCTAATGGCTTATCGGCATCTCGTAGCGACAACCTGATAAAACTTAACCAATAAGTAACAACAACGAAGTGATTAAATTATTCGACAGAGAAAATCAATCACTTAGTAAAATAATGTACCCGCAATAATATAAGCAAAAAATGTTGGCACACTAAAAGTAATTAAACAAAGTACCGCTACAACTCTCACTAAGGTGACATCCCAGCCAAACTGGGCAGCGATTCCAGCACACACGCCCATAATTTTACTCCTTGCTGGCACTTGTTTTATGCCATATCTTTCACTTCCATAACGGCTCTGACAACGCTCACGAGTTCTATAATGTGAATATCGACTCATCTTAATCTCCTAAAGTATGCGAAAAATTACGGGATAATCTATTTATTCAGTTAAGCTCTCATTTTTTGCTTTAATGCTTCTAGTGCTGCATCTAACTCATCACTTTTATCCAAAGCATCAATTTGTTGACTCAAACTGCTATTCCTTCCCATATCCATAGCTTCGATTTCTGCTTCCAAAGTGTCCATACGTTTTTCAAAACGCTCAAAACGATAAAGTGCTTCATTAATCGCTCTATCATCAATCCGTTTTCGCATCTGAATAGTAGATTTAACCGTCTCATGACGTGCAACTATCGTGTTACGTCGTGCAATCGCTTCGTTTAATTTTGCCTGTACCTTACCAACATCTTGTTCCAAGCGTAATAAAGCGCCTTCTAATTCATTTAATTCTTTTTCTTGCAAAGTCATTGCTTGTTCTAAACGATGTTTTTCTTGCAGTGCCTGTCAGACCTGTTGCATGTCCCCAATCATCACCTGACCAATCGGTGATATTTGCAAATTTTAGACAATGTTCGCCTTCTGGAATTTCCACATCCCTAGCGACCCATATTCCGTTTTCCAAAGACATTGGATTGCTACTCAGTGTCCAAGCACTGAATGTACCTGCCACATACATCATGGTTTGATGAGAGGTTTGGGTAGAGAGAAGAGAAGTCGTCAAAAGTATGAAAGTCCCCAAAAAAAACAATTGGTTTTTTTTCATTGTCGCATTATTTTGTTTGTGATGAATGACTTATCTGAAGATAGGCTGTAATACCTCCTTAATTTCCTCATAAGCCCTCAAGCAAGACTTGTGAAGTTTAGGCATATTAAAAAAAGCATGAACCAAGCCCGTGTAGTCCGTATGTCTAACCTCTACGCCTGCTTGCTTTAATCGGTGAGCGTAGGCAATGCCTTCGTCTTTCAATGGGTCAAACTCAGCGGTGATGATAAAAGTAGGAGGCATATTGGACAAATCCCTACATAAGATAGGAGACATAAGGGGGTTGTAAATGTCCTCTTTACTGCTTTTGTAGTGGTTCGAAAACCAATGAATCATCGGTTTGGTCAATAAATAGCCTTCTGAAAACGTATCAATTGAAGGGTGGTTTAGTCTGGCATCGGTAGTAGGATAAATTAGCACTTGATGACAAATTTTAGGACCATTCTCATCCCTTGCAATTTGTGCCACTACTGTTGCCAAGTTGCCGCCTGCACTATCACCCATGACTACCAATCGGCTTGCATCGCCATTGATAGACTCCGCATTGTCACTTACCCAAACTGTTGCATCATAAGAGTCTTGATGTGGAATCGGAAATTTGTATTCTGGTGCCAAGCGGTAATCTACACTCACCACGATTGCTTTATTGTCACGAGCCAATCTTCGACAACTGTTGTCGTGACTATCCAAATCTCGAATCACGAAGCCACCGCCATGAAAAAACACAATAATAGGCAGATTATCAGCATCTATCGGTTGGTAAATGCGAATCGGAATATCGTAGCCATCTCTCGCCTTGACCGTTTGATTTTTGACTGCAAAGAGTTTAATCGGAGCATAGTCAATCAGTTTGTTTGCTCTTTCAAGTGTTTCTTTACTGACTCGTCGAGCGGTAACCGCAGGGAGTTCGTAGATAGGTGTTTTTTCGGTTAAGCGAATCCACCAAAGAAGTAGTCGGACTTTTAGAGGCATAGGTTTTGAATAATTTTGAATGGGAGAATGATGAATTTTGAATTAGACTGAAATTTAGTGAATAATTTTGAATTAGACTGGAGTTGTGCAAATAATTTTGAAGAGGATTAGGTTTCAACTAATTGATAATGAGTAATTTGTGTTCGAAATTCTATAACTGTTAAAATTTTGATTCTCAAGGTTTTATGCCTTGCTTCTCACATCCTATTTCTTTCGCCTAAAGTTTAACTTTTTTTTATGACTTGTGATTTTAGACCGTTATTTTTGCTGGGTAAAAGTGCTGATAACCAAGCCATATAACCATTCAGGAATAGCCCTATTTAAGACCAATTTATCTCTCTTCTCGCCTCTCATTTCTCTCTTTCAAAGTCTAAAAAATCCGTAACTTGCAGCCAAAATAATGTACGATGGATTTAGCAACTATTAATCAGACACTTACCATTCCGACCGAAGACAAGGCTACGCCTATCAAAGAAAACGAAGCGGCGTTCATTTACAAATTCTTAAAAGAACACTACCTCACCAAAACTTTGGAGGCAGGGTTTGCCTATGCTCGTTCTGCTTCCCACATCATTGCAGCGACAGAGTCAGAACATATTGCGATTGACCCATTTCAAGACCATTATCAAAATTTGGGTTTGGCGAATATCGAAAAATTGGGATTCAGCGACAAACTTGATTTTAGACGAGATTTTTCACACAATGTATTACCCGAATTGGTCAAAGAAAAACGAAAATTTGAGTTTATTTTCATTGACGGAGACCACAAATTCGACGGTATTTTGGTGGATTTCTACTATGCCGATTTACTATTGGAGGAACACGGATATGTCTTATTGCACGATACATGGATGCGAAGCACGCAATTGGTGATGTCTTTTATTGAATCCAATCGTTCTGATTATCAAGAGATTCCTACGGGCTTGCGAAACCTCGCATTGTACCAAAAAGTGGGCAAGGACAAACGCAATGGAATGTTTTTCAGAGAGTTTTATACCTTCAAATCTGTTGTAGCACACAATGCAATCATGTGGATGTCGTCGGGCAAGGAGAATTTTTTGAAGAAGGTGGCGTATAAATTGAAGGAGAA
>JAUIHB010000024.1 GCA_030432465.1 Gammaproteobacteria bacterium | reverse complement strand
ACCATAAATGAGTTACAACAACATGTTGAACTAAGTGTTCATGATTCTAGCGAGCAACAACTTTATGATGTTGAACATATGCACTTTGGCGGTGAACGTATATTTTTCTTAAGTGACTTTAAAAGTAAACAACAGGCACTTTTGCAAGGCATAGGCTTTGGCTGGATGCCACATTACTTAGTCAAACAAGCTTTAGAAAGTGGTGAACTTTCCGAAGTTCAATATCAACATGGATCACGTTTTGCGTTTACTCCTCATCTTGTTTGGAGAGCAGAAAAAAAGCTAGGTAAAACAGCTCAGCGATTTATAGAGTTACTCAGTAGTCTTTACACTCACGAATGACTTTAACTTAATCACCAATTATTATATTGTTTAATAAAAATAATAAAGGGGAAAAACATGTATCAAAGCTCTATGGTTCATTTATTAGCTCGACGTTTTAACTATGCTTGCATGGGGGTGTTTTTAGCTTGCCTAGTAGGTTGTCATTCTCAAGCTAATCAACTTTATACCAACCAATTATCCACCACTAATACGCAACAAGATACCGCTGAGAATAAAACAGAAAGATTATTCAGTCAGAGAATTAAAGCCGCCAATATCCTCGAATTAAATCAAATGATGGAACAGGGTGAACTCACTTCAGTTAAATTAACACAGTATTATATTGATCAGATCAAACAGAAAAATCATCAGCTTAATGCGATCATTAGTATTAATCCAAAAGCTCTATTGATTGCTCAAGAGCGAGATAAAGAACGTGCAGAAGGCAAAGTATTTGGTCCATTACATGGACTTCCCATTTTACTGAAAGATAATATTGAAACAGAATCGATGCCAACCACTGCCGGCTCATTAGCATTAAAAAATAATTTTACTCAACGAGATGCTCACTTAGTGGTTAACTTAAAAAAGGCTGGTGCGATTATCTTAGGAAAAACAAACTTAAGTGAATGGGCAAATTTCCGCTCAGAACGCTCAGCTTCGGGATGGAGCGCGGTTGGTGGACAAACCAGAAATCCTCATGATTTATCTCGCTCCACGTGTGGCTCCAGTTCAGGCTCAGGCGCAGCTATCGCAGCAGGCTTAGCTGTAGGGGCAATAGGAACAGAAACTAATGGCTCTATCACCTGTCCATCATCAGCTAACGGTATTGTTGGATTAAAACCAACGGTAGGTCTGGTTAGTCAAAATGGTATTGTCCCTATTTCACACACTCAAGATACCGCAGGTCCAATGACCAGCCATGTTATTGATGCCGCAATTATTCTGGCAGCAATGCAAGGTAAATCTACACTTGATAAAACAACGACAGAGCAAGATTTAAATTTTGATAATAACTACTCAATTGAAAATTCTAAACCTTTTTTATCAGGAAAAACAATTGGAGTTGTCAACTCAGACGCTCTACAGCATGAAGCGGTTTCAGCATTACTCGAAGCACAAATCTCCTTATTAAAGGCCAAAGGTGCAATAATTATCAAAGATTTAACACTAGCCCCCTATGATGGTTTTTACCGTGACAGCTATGATGTACTGCTTTACGAATTCAAGCATAACTTAAATGAATATTTAGCTAGTTTACCATCTCCGTACAATCAACTAACTTTAGAGCAACTCATCGATTTTAACAAAAAAAATGCAGCACAAGAAATGCCTTTTTTTCAACAGGAAATTTTTGAAAAATCTCAAGCAAAAGGAGCATTAACAGAAAAGGATTACTTAAAAAAATTAAAAAAAATTCGCGAAGCTACTCGTGAAAGAGGCTTGGATCAGTTATTTAAAAAGCATCAGTTGGACTTTGCCATTACTGCCACTTTATCACCGGCTTGGAAAATCGACGAGCTAAATGGAGATCACTACACAGGGGGCTACGCAGGCTACTCTGCTATTTCAGGTTATCCTCATTTAACGATACCAATGGGGAAAGTTCACAATATGCCAGTAGGAATGTCCCTGATAGGCTTATTTAACCAAGAGCACCAATTATTAAAGGCAGGCCACGTAATAGAACAAGCGACAAAGAATAAAATTTCTAATTAGTCATAAGAACGTAGCTTAACTAAGTTTAAGCTACGTTTTAAAATAAAAATTTAATCCGTGTCACTCAACTGAGCAAGCTCTCTTTTCCAACCTAATCGTTTTTCAACTGTTGCGATAATCATCCCAGCAATATCTTTTCCCGTTGCATTCTCTACACCTTCCAGACCTGGCGTAGAACTAACTTCTAGTAATACAGGACCATTTTTAGTTCTTACCATATCAACACCTGCAATTTTCAAGTGCAAAACTTTTGCCGCTAGCAAAGCCAACTTCCTTTCTTCAGGTGATATTTTTGCAACAGTTGCTGTTGCACCTTGTCTGATATTTGCTCGAAAATCTCCGGGTGCCGCTTCTCGTAAAATCGATGCAACCACTTTACCGTTAATCACTAAACAACGTAAGTTTTTCCCTTTAGCTTCTTTCAAAAATTCTTGAATCAATATTTTCTGGTTTAAGCTTTTAAAAGCATTAACGACGGTTTCACCCGCTTTGCGCGTTTCGGCAAGAGCCATTCCATTAGCTTGATTATTGTCCAATAATTTAACCACCAAAGGAGCACCACCAACCATTTCAATAAGATCAGATGACTCCATAGGAGAAAATGAACAGGCTGAGACAGGTGTTTTTATTTTATGCTTAAAAAATGTTTGTAATGCATAAATTTGATCTCGCGCATGTAAAATTGACTCGGCAGAATTAAAGCTGGCAACCCCCATAATTTCAAACTGACGAGTCAAAGCACAACCATAGGTTGTTAAACTAGTACGTACGCGAGAAATTACTGCGTCAAGTTCATTTATCACCTGTCCGCTTCTATCATGCACTTCCGAATTTTCACCATCCAGCTTCATGTAACATTGCTTAATATTATAAAACTCAATTTGATGGCCTCTTTCACGCGCAGCCTCAATAATCCTTTTATTACTGTACAATTCAGAATTACTTGCTAACAACGCGATTTTTAACCCCGAGGCATTTTCACTCATACTGGTTGGGTATAATGTTTTTATTTCATCCGCTTTTTTCTCACCTAAACAAAAACTTGCAGCAGGATCGACCAACATTCTGCCATTCATTGCCTGACGCCCCAACAACATACGGTACCCCATTGAATCTCGATTTGATAAGGTAACCTCTATTTCCCAAGTATCACCGCCAGAGCACAGCATAGTTTTAATAACATAACGTTTTTCAGCCACTCCACTTGAACTTTTCACACTTCGTTTATCAATTATTTTTGCTTCACAACGAATAATTGGGTAGCGTAAGTCTTGTAAAGGATGCACCTCAAAACTAACCCATAGCTCAGTGTCTTTTTTAAATGTTTGAATATTGAAAGCATGCAATGATGATGTTTTCGCACCAGAATCAACTCGAGCTTTTATGGCTGGAATTCCCAGCTGAGGAAATTCACACCATTCCTCACTACCCACGATGATTTTTTTATCTCGAGATTGCATTAATTAAATTCTCCACACTAAACTTTTATCCAATAGGCTACCCAGTATTTGTTTGAACGCTCATGCAAGTTTACGCTTGCAAAGTGATGCTTAACTGGATAAATTAATGACGAGCTGCTGCAAGAATAGCCTGTCCCCAAATCGAGATCAAACAATGTTCATCACACAAATCACAAATTACCCGATAAAATCTATTCAGGGAATAAATCAACAACAGGCTGATGTTACCCCTTTAGGTTTAAAAAATGATAGAACTTTTATGTTAGTCGATGAAAATGGATTATTTATTACTCAACGTAAAAATCCCCAAATGGCACTAATTTCTTTAGCGCCTCTGGGTAATAACTTAATGCTTAATGCTCCAGATATGCCTTCTTTATTAATCGATACAGCTCTGTTTGACTCAACACCAATTCAAGTTGAAATCTGGAAAGATCAATGCAAAGCTTTTCCTGCCGAAGACAGAGTCAACCAGTGGTTCAGCAAATTTTTAGGCTATTCAGCCAGACTGGTCAGTTATCCTTTTAAAGAACCTCGCTCTGTCGATCAAAATTATTCGCAAACAGGAGATATTGTCAGCTTTGCCGATGGTTTTCCTCTGCTCATTATCAGTGAAGCATCACTTGATGACTTAAACAAAAGACTTGAATCTCCTGTAAGCATGACAAACTTTAGACCTAATATCGTTGTATCTGGTAGCCTGCCTTATGCAGAAGATAACTGGAAACAAATACAAATTGGTAGTGTAGTTTTTGACGCAGTAAAACTCTGTAGTCGTTGTGTATTGACAACAATTGATCCTAAAACTGGTATAAAAAATCAACAAGGCGAACCATTAAAAACCTTAAGCAGCTACCGCCGCAGTGAAGCAGGAGTTTGTTTTGGTATGAACCTTATTCCCAGAACCCACGGCATAATTCAGTGCCAGCAAGAATTAAAAGTATTAAGTTAATACTTATTAAGCAGCTCTAACTGATTGATATCAAAAGTGTTAATTTTTCGCTATTAAACTTATGTAAAAATACTAACCAGTTAAACATTGCCCCGTTAAAAAGTAATTTGAATTGAATTCTTTTTAGTGTGGTCAATGCCCCTGTCAATCGGCTAGAATGCCAGTTTCATAATATAAAGGCTTGCAGAATATAGTGCGGACTTGCGCAAAGCTTAAATATTTTCTTAATAATCAATAAATTAACTGCCTATTTGAACTTATATGTCGATTAAAAACTGTATTATTCATTCTCTTAAACGCACCGTTGACGGGGGAGAAATTAGTCTCAAAAAGCGTGAGGCGGAAAACCCCGCAGAAGGCCCTATTGTTTCCTTATTTACTCAATTGAGACATAACTTTCAACGTAGTGCACAGAGGCAATATGGCCTTTTTGATCCTGAACAAGGTGATAATCCTCTTCCCGGCTGGTTAAAACAACTTAACAGTGAATCAATGAGTTTTACATCCGTCAGCCAGAAGCTAACCGAACATCTCAAATCTAAACTTGAAGAAGTCAAGGATGGTTTTAACGCGCACATTTTAATTGCCGTTGAAGAGTTACTCGAAGAATCTCATCTTTACATTTTCTGGATAAACCACACCGAAGCACAATATATCGACTCAGATTTAGATATTGATAATATTGAATATGTCGATGCCAGTAAGTTAAGTTTTGTGTTAAAACTTGACTTTAACCAATGGGCAGTCGAAAACTGGCAGCAATATTTATCGGTAATTACAGCAAGAGGTAATAAAGAGCTTGCACATGCATTTCTACAGTTTTGCGGCTTTGTTTCAAGTGTCAATCTACAACAACAAACAGATGAGTTTTTAACGATTGTCGATGAATATGCGCAGACGCTATCACCAGAAGACAGTAAACAATATAAAAACAAAATCGTCGATTACTGTGTCGAACAAGATATGCAGGGTAATCCGATTAATTTGAACAATCTTTCAGAAGAGCTGGACTCCAGCCAACCAGAACATTTTTCTAGTTTTGTTAAAGAAAAACAAGAAGATCCCAAGGAAGAAATTTACACTCACAGAAACAGTTTGAAAAAATTTATGCGTTTTTATGGTCGTGAAAAAGACTTAAGCATCAGCTTTTCGTCGGACATGATGGGAGATAACGTTATCTATAATGAAGAGTCTGGTGAACTGATTTTAAAGTCTGTACCAAAGTCACTACAACAACAGTTGGCAAAGTACCTGAAAGCAAAAGATTAAGCTTAATTGAGCTCGTCCAACAAAATTTCCAATGTTGGACGAGTCACTTAAATGTTAACAAACATTCAATTAATTAATTAATTTCCAAGTAAAATTTCTCATACTAAATTTCTCAAAACTAATTAAAGCTTTTTTCTAAAAAAGTAAGAATTTTCTGATAAACGACCAATCGATTTTTTTCATCATAATAACCATGGCCTTCAGTACTAAGCTCTAGCCATTCATATTTTTTATCGACTTTATCTAGCGCATCTTTCATAGATTCTGCTTGTTCAATTGGTGCTCTATCATCTTGAGCCCCATGGATCAGCAAAACTTTCGCTTTAATTTTTTCAGCGTTATAAGCTGGAGAACGAGCTTTCTGGTCATTCACATCGTCCCCCAGAGCATTGCTCAAATAAGCCAGACCTCGTTCATGACTTGCAATATCTCCTTCTTCAAACATCATGGGTAAATCATAAACCCCCACGGAACCAATAGTGCATCGATATAATTCTGGCTCTCTGACGGCTCCCATCAAAGCAGCATAACCACCATAGCTAGCGCCATAAATACAAACTCTTTTTGGATCGGCAATGCCTGACTCTATAATATATTTAGTCGCATCGGTTATGTCATCCTGCATGGCTGCTCCCCAAAGACCATATCCGGCTTCTAGAAACTCTCGTCCAAAACCACCACTCCCTCGATAGTTAACCTGTAAAACAGCATATCCCTGACTCGCTAGTAACTGTGCCTCCCAATCGAACCCCCACCAATCTCTAATACCATGAGGACCACCGTGGGGCATAACGATCAACGGCACATTTTTGGCGTTTTTATCAGGCTTGGTCAAATAGCCATTTAAGGTTAATCCATCACGAGACTTCAGTTGAATCGCTTCCATTGGTTGCATGTTCTCAACTTTTATCCAAGGTCTTTTAGTCAGTAGATATTCGGCACGAAGTTTTTCAGTGTCGAATATATAGTAATCTCCAGGGTTAGTATCAGAATATGCATAAAGCACAATTTGTTTCCGATCTGTGGTAACACTGGTAATACGAACATTATAGCCTTCAAAAGATGCCATTAATTGTTTGTGCATGTTAGCCTTGAGATCCTTCTCATCAAGATAATGATAAGTTGGAATATCTATCTCGGTTGCTACGGCAACCACACGTCGTCCCGTAAAATCTTTAATATAACCTGAAATATCGATATAAGGATTATGATAAAGCTTTTTTATTTGCTTGCTTTCAAGATCAAATAAATATAAAGCTTTCGTACCATCACCGACGTTAGCAGAAAGATACACTTGCTTATTATTTTCAGTAAAACTCAGCGGATCAATAAATTTACCTTCAAATCCCTTAATCGAGAACTCTTGCCATTCATCTTCCATAGAGTCACGATAATGAATAACACTTTCATTTTTTTGATTCGCCCCTGTCGAAAAGCGAACCTGCCCATTATTGTCAGAAATTGCATCAGCGCCAGAAACAGGTAAAATACCTACCTTATATTTTTTTCCATTAAAAATATTCAATTTGAGTAATCGTGGTATAGCATCAGGATCATGTACCCAAGATCTGCCTGCGATCTTCCAAGGGTAAAAAGCAATTAAAATAAACTTATCATCATCGGCTAACAAATCGATAATTTCATGGCTGCCATAAGAAGCCTCTTTTCGGTGCAAACGTGTACCAACCTGTTTTTGGCCAGCTCGAAAACCAAAGATTAACTCGTGTTGACTACCATCAATATTGACGCCAATGAGTTCACCAGTATCTCTGACTTGTTCATCCCAGGCATAACTTTCGGTAACGCTATAAACTAATCGAGTATTACTGACCCAATAAACTTCACCGATTCCTCTCCTCGTACCTCGGTTTCTAAACACATGAAGGGGCTTTCTAGTCTTTAAGTCAACAATTGCAATAGCTTCAAAATCTTCATATTTATAGACAATTGATAGATGAACTCCATCAGGTGAAATTTGCACATCCCTTTGCGCTGGCAGTTTGACAAACTCCTCAAGCGTATTCTGAGCTACCTTCTGATTAGCTGAGTCGTTGGTTGGATCAGCATTGATATAAGAAGAAAAAAACAGAAAAAGAATTAAAAAATAAGCACGTCTGGGGATCATACATCACTCCTTTGACAAAGTTGTTTGGGTACGGCGAGTTTAAAAATAAACATTGAACTATACGCATAATCCTCATACATAACAAGATTCAGTATTAACGTGACTCAAATCACATTTTGCTAACACTCTAAAATAATTACATTTAGGGTATTGTTTTTTGTGAATATTCACACTAGAATGCGCGCCTTGAGTCAGGGAGAAAGTTGACGCGGCGAAAATAAGGAAACTTTTCTATCATTATTTTCATTATCGGATTTTCTTCCATTCATCAAAAAAACTACATAGTTAAGGGAAAAAAGATGAAATCTAAAGCGTTATTAATTGGTTTTGGTTTATTAAGTTCTACAGCTTTTGCGGGTAACTACAACGCTCAGCTTGATGTTGATTATTTTGATTACGACAATGCCGATGCATTTGCACTACAAGGTACTTATTACTTTGACAGCGTTTCAACTGCGAACGTAGCTCTTGCAGAAGCAGCTTATGTTGGACAGAACAACAACGTGTCTTTGACTTATTTTGACTTTGACGGCGACTATGACACCATAGGTCTTCAAGCAGAGTTTTTCGGTAAAGGTAACAAACTTTACGGTAACGTTGGCGTTACTGATACTGATAACGACACAATTATCAGTGGTGAAATTGGGTATTTCTTCTCTGAAAACTGGTTAGTTGCATTAGGTACTACCAGCAGCGATGGTGAGGATCCAATTACTTTAAGAACTAAGTATTTCACTTCTTTAGGTGGCGACAAGTACTTCAACTTTGAAGCTTCTACAGATGATGATGAGTCAGATTTAACTGTTAACGGTGACTACTACTGGACAAGTCAATCAAGCATTGGTTTAATTTTGACAAGCAGTGATGCATTTGATTACGGTATTCAGTTTCAACACTTTTTCAGTGAAGCTGTAGCTGTAAGACTAGGCTACACTGACGGTGATTTTGGCGACGTGATGAACCTTGGTTTAACAGCTCGCTTCTAAGTAACCAGATAAAAAGCCTTGTTATAACAAGGCTTTTTATTCACTCAATATCTAAAACAATTCATTCATAATTGATTAGCATTTAACATAGCTTCAGCTAAATCAATATTTCCGTAAGTTTTAAGCTTCTCGGCAACATTTCTCTGTTCCGGCTTAGTTTTATTTTGATTAAGCTTATAAGTACACTCTATTTTGCTGATACTCAATGACAAACCAACAATCCCCCTCAGTTTGTTTGCCGAGTAATCTGGATTCCAGGGAGATTCCAGTTTTTCTTCATATTTATAGGTTAATTGATCAACTACTGTCTTTAATTGCTCAGCATCATGAAAAACAGATACATTGGCATAAACATGAACCGCTTGATAGTTCCAAGTCGGTACACCTTGTGAGCTATACCATGATGGAGAAATGTAGCCATGCGGACCTTGAAACGTGACTAGAGCTTCTTGGTTTTCAATAGACTGCCACTGCGGATTTGCTTTACTTAAATGCGCAACCAATAATCTTTTTTCAGGCTCAATCAAAAAAGGGATATGCGTTGCAATAATTTTACTCTCATGACTAGAAATGAGTTGTCCAAAAGCATGTTTCTGAATAAAAGAAAAAATTTCATCTTCATCAATAACCTGAAAATATTTAGCTGCGTACATGATTTGATTTACTCTCTTTTTTCTAACTAATATCTCTACTTACCGGATTTGTTGCAAGTTATCGCTAGTAGACCACGTATTATGCTTGGACTATTTATTTGTTTCTAACTTATAGACTTTACCTTCTTTCATTACAAAAGTAACATTCAGCAGCTCCTTGATATCTTTAAGTGGTGAACCTTTTACCGCAATAATATCTGCCAATTTACCAACTTCCAAACTGCCTAGTTGATGACTCTTATCAATCAAGTCTGCGGCATTCAAGGTTGCAGACTTGATAATATCACTTTCAGACATGCCCGCTTCTTGCATTAATACCGCTTCTCGCGCATTAATTCCATGTTTTGAAACACCACTATCTGTGCCAAATGCAATCTTAACCCCTGCTTTATAGGCCTTATGAAAATTTCCTTTCATTTGGCTACCAACCCTTATTGCTTTCTCACGAATTGCTTCACTCATATAATTTGAGCTTTCAGCAATATGTTTAACAGTCTCTCCAGCAAGTAATGTTGGCACTAAATAGGCACCTGTTTTCTTAAAAAGCCTGATTGCTTTCTTTCCGGTATAAGTACCGTGTTCAATACTGTCCACACCTGCTTCCAAAGCAGCCACAATACCGTCTTCATGATGTGCATGAGATGCAACTTTTTTCCCCATACTCTTCGCAGCTCGTACGACTTCCCTTAACTCATCCATTTCCATTTGTTGACCTGTTCCAGTCGCCCTGTCAGTTAAAACACCGCCAGTCGAAGCAATTTTTATTAAGTCCGCACCAAACTTTATGGCATGTCTGGTCGCTCTTCGACAATCAAAAGGTCCATTACAAATCGTTTTACTTGATTGGAACTCCATCAATTCGGGCTTCACTCCACTGATATCAGTATGTCCACCGGTAATTCCCACTCCTCCAGCAGCAATAATCCGAGGACCATCAACCCAGCCCTTTTCAATCGCATCTCTCAATGCATACATATACTGAGGATCGGATCCCACATCTCTGACTGTCGTAAAACCAGCGAGTAGAAGTTTCATACCAAAATGAACACTTTGCATAGCAACCAACGGTGAGGACATTTTTAACGTTTCACTATCATTGTCAGGACCTAGTTCGCCTTGTAAATGGACATGCATATCCATCAATCCCGGCATTACAAACTGATTTTTTAAGTCTATCACTTCAGCTTCAGGCGAAAACTCCGAATAAGGAATAAAACCAGAATGAACTGCTACTATTTTTTTATCTTTTATAACCAATGTCTGTTCACCAAGTGGATCATCTCCGGCTTTAATTAATACTTTTCCAGCATAAATAATAGTTTCCTGCGCCTGAATCTGTACTGATAGTATGGTAACTATAAGGCTCGTTAGACAATAGAATGTTAATTGCTTGTACTTCATACTTTTCTCACCAGTTTTTTGCTTAACTCAATTTGATTACGCTGTTAATCGGTTATCTATTAGTTATTTCTGTCGTTATTTTTTACTTGCCGAGTTCTGAAAAACAGTTCTGAAGTACACAGCTTTAATCAGCCCCCAAGCTTATTAAACCCAATAGATCTTTATGATTAATTACCCAGCCAGCTACAATTCATCTTATCAACTTTTGCAACACTAAGTAATACATCAAAGACAATATCAATATCAATCGCTTGAGTTTCCCAGCTACTAAGAGCAGCTCGAATAACAGATTGTCCCCGCCACTCTCCTGGACTCAAAAAAACACGGCCACTTTGATTAATTTTTTGTAAAAAATATTGAGTTTTTTCTCTTGCTTTATTTTCTGTTAATCCGTGACAGTCAGGACGAAACAAAACCACATTTAACTGACACGGTAACATAAGCTCATAGTCTTCAGAACTTTCTATTTTTTTTGCGAACAGTCTGGCCAGCTTTATGTTTTTATCGACCCAACCTGCAACACCCGCTTTTCCATAAGCTAATAGGGTCATCCATACAGGCAAGGCTCTAAAGCGGCGAGAGTTTTCAACACCGAGTGACATAAAGTCAGGTGTTTCTGGGTTAGAAATCAAATAAGGAGCAGGTACATCACAACTTTCATATAGCATGTCCAAGTGACGAGTTAAGAACACACCGCTTTCATAAGGCACGTTTAGCCACTTATGGTTGTCAACGGTAATTGAGTCAACAAGCTCAACACCATCAGTCAAATACTCTTCCTTGTTGAGCAAACGCTCAAATAAACCAAATGCTGCATCAACATGCAACCAGGCACGGTGCTTTTTAGTTAACAGGGCAATCGCCTTTAAATCATCAAAATCTGTTGTCGTGACTGTTGCAGCGCTTGCAATAACTAGCTTTCCTTTTGCTACAGATTGGTTTAACTTCAATTCAAGATCACAAACCGACATTGCTTCAGAATCCGGCTCACAATTGACTTGAGTTAAATTGCGACGACCTAAACCGGCCATAGCGAGACTTTTAAGCATGCTCGCATGGGGTGTTGCAACAAACACTTCAATATCTAAACCGTTAATTCCATTTTCTGCAACATCAATATTTTGCTGTTTTCCCAAATACTGACGGGCGCATAAAACACCTAAAAAATTAGCTGATGTAGCACCTGTCGTTATAATCCCCTGAAAGCATTCTGGTAAATCAAAAAGCTCACATAACCAGCGAAGAGTCTGTCTCTCTACATCAGTAGCGATGGAATCACCACCCTTTGAAAGATTTTGATCAAAAGTTGCAACTAACCAATCTGCAAAAGTGGCAACAGGAGTTGCACCACCAGTTACAAATCCCCAATAGCGAGATCCTCGACTAGCCGATAAATTAGGTATGACTTTATCGCATAAAGTTTCGAGCGCCTTCTCAAAACCTTCTCCCGATGAAGAAAGTGGTTTATTTTCCAGCGGTTCACCAAGGTAAGCCACATTTCTCTCGTCAAGGTCAGCTAGAAAATTCTGACTAATCTGCGAGAAAACTTTCAGGTAGGTGTCCAAGTGATGCCAATCACTTTTAGTTGGCTGCATAAACAGTTATTCCTTAACAAACGGTAAGCTCTATCAATTGACAGCTTCATATTATCCGCTTTAAAGAATAATGGTTAACTCAATAACCAACCATACACAGATTGGAATAAACTAAACCAATAAAATCATGCACAGTTTACAAATTTTTGTATTGGTACAGGTCTTTTTTCAGCATTCACTTCATTAGAAAAATCTTTAATTTCATGTACTGTACTCATTATTTTATGCGCTTTTTCCAAAACAACCTTTCCTTGCTCGGTAACACCAACCAGACTTTTTCCATTGCGTGAAAAAATCTCAATGCCAAGCTCTTCTTCCAATAAACGAAGTTGCTTACTGACACCCGGCTGAGAAGTATACAAGCGCTGCGACGCCATGGTAATGTTAAGGTTGCTTTCTGCTATTGCTAAAATAAATCTTAATTGTTGTAGTTTCATGATTATTATTCCTCACTGGTGACTACTTTATTACTACCTACTGACTCACCGTGATGAGCCCCTCCTAAAAATCAAAAATACTCAAACAGCTTGTGCATGAACACCAGCTACAGCTCGACCTGATGGATCTGAGTTATTTTCAAAACTTGCATCCCAAGCCAATGCCTCTTTTGTACTACAAGCAATAGACTTTCCGCTTGGCACTGTGACCGCCGCACTATTCATTGGAAAATGCGACTCAAATATCTTCCGATAGAACAACCCTTCTTTTGTATCAGGTGTATTAATTGGATAATCCACAGAAGCTCTTTGCATTTGGATATCATCAATTTGTTTATCTGCATAAGCTTTCAATGAATCAATCCAAGAGTAACCAACCCCATCAGAAAACTGTTCTTTTTGTCGCCATAAAATTTCTTCTGGTAAGTAGCCCTCAAAAGCTTCGCGTAAAATATGCTTTTCTATTTTTCCATTCCCGCACATTTTGGCACTAGGGTTAATACTCATTGCGACATCAAGAAACTCTCTATCTAAAAATGGTACACGCGCTTCAACCCCCCAAGCGGCCATCGATTTATTCGCGCGCAAACAGTCAAATTGGTGTAAACGTTCAAGTTTTCGTACCGTTTCCTGATGAAACTCATCAGCATCAGGTGCTTTATGAAAATATAAATAACCACCAAAAACCTCATCAGCTCCTTCTCCGGAAAGTACCATTTTGATTCCCATAGATTTAATTTTTCGAGCCATTAAAAACATTGGGGTAGAAGCTCTTATGGTTGTTACATCATAAGTTTCTAAATGATAGATAACATCAGCCAAGGCATCTAATCCCTGTTGCACCGTAAAATGAATTTCGTGGTGAATCGTACCTATTTGATCGGCAACTTTTTGCGCAGCAATCAAATCAGGTGAACCTTTTAGCCCCACAGCAAAAGAGTGTAGCTGTGGCCACCAAGCAGGGCTTTGTTGTTCATCTTCGATACGTTTTGCTGCATGAATTTGTGCTAGTGCAGAAATAAGCGAAGAATCTAAACCTCCAGATAGCAGTACACCGTAAGGAACATCAGACATCATGTGACGTTTCACCGATTCTTCTAACGCTTTTTTAATTAATGCAGGAGAAGCTTCATTGTTTGCCACATGCTGATAATCTTTCCAGGCAGGTTGATAGTAAGGTTTAATTTCTCCCTGCAAGCTGTCTAGATAATGACCAGGAGGAAAGATATAAACTTCTTGACACACGCCAACTAAAGACTTCATTTCAGAACTAACATAAAGCTGACGTTTGTCGTCATAACCATAATAAAGCGGAATGATACCAATAGGGTCTCTAGCAATAACGTATCTGCTTTTAGATTGATCATACAAAATGAAAGCAAACATTCCTTGTAGTTGATTCAAACGTTTTTCTAACTGCGCGATATCTAGCTCATTGTTATCTGCTTTATCTTGAGCATACAGACCAAGAATCACTTCGCAATCAGACTTAGTCTGAAAGGTATAATCCTTTACATCAGATTGTGCCAATGCTTTATGATTGTAAATTTCCCCATTCACCAACAAAACTAAATCACCTTGTTGGTTGACTAAAGGCTGCTCTCCGCTATCGATATCAACAATTGCCAGACGCTCATGAACCAAAATAACACTTTCATCATTCCAAATACCCGACCAATCAGGACCACGATGCCTTTGAAGTTGTGATTGTTTGATTGCACGGTTGCGCAGTATCTGCATATCGCCTTGAATATCAAGAATGCCAAAGATGGAACACATGAGCTTTAACCTTAAATTAAGTAAATTATGCCTTATTCGTTTTAATAATTTGATTTTTGTTTAAATTACAGAACTATCTTATGCAAATAAGCTATATCAGCAACAAACAACAAACAGAACAATTAACCAAAAACACATTGTTTATTAAAAACACTTAATCAATCATTAACCAAAACAACTCAAAAGTGAATAGATCAACAAAAAAACAAACATATTGGTGAATAAAATCTAAATATTTGCTAATATTTTGACAATCATTTAATAATTTTACGTAAAATGTATGCAAAACCATCAAATCGATAATTTGGATAAAAAAATTCTTAGCTCTTTGATTGAAGATGCAAGAATCCCCTACGCAGAACTGGGGAAGCGCTTTAAGGTTAGCCCAGCAACGATACATGTTAGAATTGAAAAACTTCGTGCTGCTGGCATTATTACTGGAACCAGTTTAGCCGTTGAGCCCAAAAAATTAGGTTATGACGTGTGTTGTTATATTGGGATCACACTTAAAAGCGCGGGAGCTTACCCTGAAGTCATTGAGCATTTAAAACAAATAGAAGAAGTTGTTGAGGCACATTATACAACGGGGAAGTTTAGTATTTTTATTAAAATTCGCTGTCATTCTATCGATGATTTGCAATGGGTGCTTATTGGCAAGATACAATCTAACCAACAAATTCAGGCGACTGAAACCCTGATTTCTTTACAAAATCCTATTCAGCGAAATATTCAGCTATAGCTTTTAAGCCTTCAGCTCACTTGAACATGAACGCCTGAGATGGTTCTCTTCCAAGTACAAAGGTAAGCTTTCCAGCTTGCCTAATACCAAGCCTAACAGCAAGAGAATGAGTGGATCACTAATATCGGCATGACCTAAGTTTAATAAATACTGTAGACACTCAACACTGATAACAATTAATAAACAAACTAAAGTTGCCAGAAGTATTCGAGATAACAACACTGTAGAGAAAAATAGCATGGCACCAAAGAGAAATAATTTCTCTAAAAAATCATGGGTATTGACCCACATTGAACCACGTAAATAAGTTTTAAGTGGAATCCAATTAACATTTACGGAGGTTTCTAGTTTCTCTAAATTTTGCAACTCGTGTAAAAAGTATGCACATACCAATCCAATCAACAAACTAGGTATTTGAAACTTTTGAGGTAAACAAAAAAACAATACAATAGCTAACGAGGCAGCAATCAAATCTGTTAAGTCTACAACATTATGTTGGATAAATATTTCGACAATCAATATTCCTACCACAATAGATACAGCATGACTCACTTGGATATTATTCCATTGATCTTTTACCAACATACTAAAAAAAGCCCACCACAAACAGCACAGATATAAGCATTCTACCCAGTTAAAGGCGAGCTCCGGCCATAAAGGAGATAAACTGGTTATAATATTATCCAAAGAAAACTCAGGAAATAAAGGAAACAATCGATAAATTACCCAGCAGGCAATCAGCATTGTTAGAGCTGACGAATAAACAGGCCAGGCTGAAACCTTATCGGGATTTTTCTGGTAGTTATAGGTAACAAGTAATGCGCAGGTAATTCCAGCACAAATTCCCCAAAAATTAATAATCACATCAGCGACAGTTGGTATTCTACTGGGTAAAAAAAACTGTGCGACTTGTAATGTATAAGCTAATACTAATCCAAAAATTAATACTGATAAAGAACGTAAAAAGAAGCTGTTTTGACGCAAAGGATTAACTAAAAAAGCAAAATATGCGAAAGGAATAAAAGTTAAAAAATTACTTAAAATATCCCCATTAGTGGTTCGTTGTTCTAGCTCTGTCCCCCAGTCAAACCAAGCGACTTGAGTAATATCAATAGCAACAAAATTAAATGGAAATAAGGAACCATAAATAATAATGCTAATAACTACGAACAAAAGGGAACGCATAATAAAAAAACCTAATACACCTTAGATAAATAATGATATAAACCCAGCATTGCTTTTCCTAAAAATAAATTTCACGACTATATTACCCATAATTAAGCGTTTCATCTAGTTGCAGCCTTATGATGGGTGTACATTCATCCGTAAAAGCGCCAAAAGGTGTAACTTTGTCACAAAACGGGTTCAAACTTCCCATTAATTTCACTACACTAAGCTAATATCCACTCACCAACTAGAGAGACAGGCTTGCCAAAAACAATTCATCGAGTTTTGATTCTGGGAGGTTACGGCAATTTTGGCAAACGAATTGCGGAAAACTTGTCTCAACATTTGGATTTAACCATTTTTATTGCTGGACGTAACCGCTCCAAAGCTGAATATGTTTGTCGGCAACTAGCAGCGAAAACTAACCATACAAAATTAGTACCTTATACATTAGATATTCTTTCTCCCTGTTTTCAAACCCATTTAACAAAAATAAATCCTGACTTAGTCATTCACACAAGCGGCCCTTTTCAACAACAAGACTATCGAGTTCCTCAGGCATGTATTGATATTCAAAGTCACTATATTGACCTGGCAGATGACCGACAGTTTGTGACTCAGATTGACCAGCTAAATGATAAAGCTATTAGCAATAATTGCGCTATTATCTCAGGAGCAAGCTCTGTTCCGGGACTATCGACCTGTGTTGTCAATGAGCTTAGCTCTCAGTATCAATCATTAGAATCTTTAGATATTGCTATCGCACCTGGGAATAAAGCAGAAAGAGGAATTGCCACTTTAAAAGGGATCCTTTCCTATACTGGCCATCCATATAAAACTTGGTCAGACCGCAAGTGGCAAACAATCTATGGCTGGATGGACAATAGACGAGTCGATTTTGGCCAATGTATTGGAATGAGAAATATAGCTAATGTAGAAGTCCCAGATTTAGATATATTCCCAGCACTTTATCCCGAAATTCATCAAGTCACTTTTCAAGCAGGCTTAGAACTAAGAATGTTACATCAAACAATGGTCGCCATGGCTTGGCTAAGCAAAGCTGGCATTATTAAAAACTGGGCAAAGTGGAGTAGTCAAATTTTAAAACTCAGCCATTTATTTGATTATTTTGGTACCGATGTTGGCGGCATGAGAATAAAATTAACCGGAGTCAATCATCACTCACAACCGATAAGCACGACATGGCTGTTGATTGCTGAGCATAATGTAGGCCCATATATTCCAACCATCCCAGCAATTATATTAGCGAACAAATTGATTCAGCCCCAAACAACTTCCCCCCAAACAATAAAAATAGGTGCTCGCCCCTGTATTGCAGAATTCAGTTTAAGTGAATTTGACATATATGCATCTCCACTTGAAATAAAACACGAAACAATCGTAATGAACAATAAAAATCAATAGAGAATTAATACCTTTGGAAAATTATTTGTTCCTTAAATCTATCCATATTATTGCAGCAACCATTGTTACTGGGACTGGTACAGGCATCGCTTTTTTTATGCTGCTTGCAATGCGTTCAGACAATTTACCAACCATGATATCAGTGAGCCGCTTTGTAATTATTGCAGATTGGGTTTTCACAGCACCAGCCGTAGTTATTCAAATAATCACAGGACTTTATTTAGCAGAGCTCCTTAATATATCCTACAGTTCCGCTTGGTTTCTGAGCGTAATCGGAGTTTTTATATTTATTGGTGTGTGTTGGATACCAGTAATTTTTATTCAATACAAAATACATTATTTGTTAGTCAATAAAATAGTAGAAACTCAAAATATTCTGACATCAAATAAACAGTTAAAAAATTTATTTATGCTATGGATCGCTTTAGGCATTCCTGCATTTAGTGCGATATTAATAATGTTTTGGCTAATGATTTTTAAACCTTTAGCTTTATTTTAATCATCCAATATAAACACCCCATACAGACTACCCGTTCATGACTCAATTACATTTACTAATCATACGCTTATCCCTTGCTTTTCTCTGGCTCTTTACTGCGTTTACTTCTGCTTTTTTACAGCGTTCATTTGGTGTCGAACTGCTCATGAGCCACGGTTTAAATATAAGCATTGCGAATGGCTTAGTTAATTTGGGAAGTATTGTTAATTTAGTTTTAGGTGCAGCCTTACTTACAAATCAGAGACAAAAAATAATCTGCGACATACAAGTATTCATTATTATTAGTTACACATTAATTTTAACCTATCTTGAACCAGATTATTGGTTACATCCTTTTGGCATACTCACTAAGAACATACCTATTCTGGTGCTCATTTTTATTTATAAAAACAATTTAATCTCTAAAAGAAATTTTTCTAATCTGAAATAATCCAACACTCTGGAGTAGAAATCTCTATAATGTCGTAATTTAGTTATTTGATTTTAATACTCAATAAATTACAGTCTTAGAATTAATAAAAACTTAAACCAACAAACAGCTTGATGAAGTTACCTTATGAATAAACGTATTTTGACTGGATTAGTTTATATTTTTTTAATTAATAGCATTTTTTCTATTGCACCAACATTAGCTGCAGACAATATTTTAGTAAACAAAAACCATAGGGAGTACTCACTTCCTTATCATCCATCGGCTATTCTTGTTGATGCCAAGCTTGATGAAGCAGTTTGGCAGTCTGCATTGAAAATATCACTAAACTATGAAACGAATCCCGGAGAGAATACACTCCCGCCAGTCACCACAGAAGCCTTACTTTATGAAAATGGAAAATCTATCTTCGTTGCTTTTATTGCTCATGATCCTAATCCTGAATTAATAAAAGATTATCTAACTGATCGTGACAATATCTGGGACAGCGATATGGTTGGAATTAAATTTGATACTTTTGGTGAGTCTCGCATTGCCTATCAATTTTTTGTTAATGCACTTGGTGTTCAAGCTGACGCGACCCAGGAAGACTTCAAAGGTGATAACTCAAATTGGGATGCCATATGGGATAGCGCTGGTCGAGTTACCAAGACAGGTTATATTGTGGAAATGGAGATTCCCTTTAATGCTATTCGTTTTCCAGAAAGCAAACAACCACAGAAATGGGCATTTGAATTATTACGTTTTTACCCTAGAGATTTCAGACATAGAATAGCTAACACTCCTGTAGATCGCAACATTGCCTGTCGAATCTGTCAATTTGATAAATTGACCGGACTGAATAACGCTAAACCATCAAATAATGTACGCTTAATCCCAACACTTGTTATGGGAAGGACAGATAGCAAAGAAAATGCAACCTCTGACTGGAGTAAAGGAGATTTCAACCAAGAATTAGGGCTCGATTTACGTTGGGGAATTACTCAGGACATTTATTTAAATGCGACAATTAATCCAGATTTTTCTCAAGTTGAAGCCGATGCAGCCCAGCTTGATGTTAATAATCCTTTCACTATTTTCGTCAACGAAAAACGTCCTTTCTTTTTAGATGGTGCCAGTTATTTCGAAACCTATAATCAAACTGTTCATACACGTAATATTATTGCACCAGATTATGGTCTAAAAACAACAGGTCAAATCAATGGTCATAGTTTTGGTTTATTTACTGTCAATGATGAACACACCAGTATTCTTTTACCTAGCCGTTTGGCATCGTTAGTTGATACTCAATACGATAAAAAAAGTGAAAATGTTGTTGCCAGATACTCTTATGATTTAGGTAACAGAAATAAAATAGGTCTCATGCATACTGATAGAAGCGGAGATGACTATCATAATGCTATGTCATCTATTGATGGAAAATACTGGTTTGATGAATATCATTATGTTGATTACCAATATATGTATTCAGAAACCCGTAATCCTCAATACTTAATAGATAATTATGCTAACGACTCGGATTATCAAGATTTCTCTCTTTCTCCCAACATTAGCGGTGATGCATACACTATTGATATGGGACATGAATCGAGAAATTGGTGGGGCTATGTAAGATATGTCGAATTCGATAAAAATTTTCGAGCCGATCTCGGCTTTATAAGCCAAGTGGATTACGACAAGACAACCGTTGGCGTTGGTCGACGTATTCATCCGACCAAACCTAATTCATGGTGGAGCTTAATTAGTTTTGGCACAGACTGGGATCACACTTTTGACAGTACTGGAATAAAATTAGAAGAAGAGGTAGAGGCAAACCTTTGGGTCGAAGGTAAACTACAATCTTATCTTGAGCTTGGTATTGGCAAACGTTCTCGCTACTGGAATGCCAGACACTATGATGAAACCTACCAATTTATGCACGCAGAGTTTTATCCATTTGCCGGTTTAAAGCTTGCACTTGGTGGAGATTTCGGTGAAAAAGTAGATATAGCCAATGACGGTATGGGGGAAGAAACAGCATTTAACCCTGAAGTCAGCTGGCAAATTAATCAAAACTGGCTCACAAGTATAGATTATTACCATTACAAATTTGATCGTCCAGAAGGAAATTTATTTGTTGCTCGGTTAAATAATTTTCGTGTCACTTATCAATTTAGCATCCGCAGCTTTTTAAGATTTTCTTTACAAAAAACTGATATATCAGCAAACCCTGAACTCTATATCGATAATGTTGATAACACCTATAAAGAGCTCAGTAGTCAGTTACTTTACTCCTACAAAATTAACCCACAAACATTATTTTTCGCAGGCTATACAGATAATGGTTACCAAGATGACACCATTGAACAGATAAAAAAAACAGGACGTTCTGTTTTTATGAAGTTTTCTTATGCATGGCAAAGTTGAACCATCATACTTAAGTCAATTAGTTTGAGACCAGCGTTTTAGAGTGGGAATAAAAGAACGAGCAAGTTGTTCTGCTTGCTCTTGTGGCATTCCAATTTGATTGACCATATTGTTAATTGAGCTATTGATCATTTGTTGAAGCGTCAGCTGAGGCTTTGTAAAATCACCTTTTTGAAAACAAATATTACAGTATTCAGAATGAAAACTACCATCACTCATCGTACCTAGATTAGCAAATTCTGGTGATATAGGCATTCCACAGCTTTGGCACCTATGAGTATTTTTCAATTGAGAATTTTCCATTGCTCGCTCCTGATAAGTGAGAGACCTTTTCTATAGCTGATAAAATTATACACTCTTTCCAAGAGTTTTTTTTACTCGTTGTTTTAAATCAGGAATAACATCTCTTTCAAACCATTGATTCTTGCTTAACCAGATGTTATTTCTTGGGCTTGGATGCGGTAAAGGAAAGTATCTGGGTAAATAATTTCGCCATGACATCACTCTTTGAGTTAAATTATTTTTATCCGACAAATAATATTCTTGTGAGTATTTTCCAATTAACAAAACTAACTGTACCTCTGTTAAAAAAGACATTACCTCACTATGCCAAGTCTTAGCACATTCTTTTCTGGGTGGTAAATCTCCACTCCTCCCCTTTCCTGGGTAACAAAATCCCATTGGA
>JAUIHB010000349.1 GCA_030432465.1 Gammaproteobacteria bacterium | reverse complement strand
ATTACAAAAATATTTTCCTGAAAGCCAAATTTATAATCATTATGGACCAACAGAAGCAACTGTCGGGTGTGCCATTTATGATGTTTCAGCAAATATTGAACAGATTGGTGATGTTATTCCTATTGGTTGTGCAATGGATAATCATAATCTTTATGTGTTAGACGAAAATCAGCAGTTTCTGCCTACCGGCTTTGTTGGTGAACTTTATATTTCTGGTGCAGGCTTAGCTAAAGGCTACTTGAATTTACCAGATCTAACAAAAAAAATGTTTATAAAGAGTCCTTTCAGTAATGAAACTTTATATAAGTCTGGAGATAGAGTTCGTTGGACTAGTGGTAATACGCTTGAGTTTGTTGGTCGAGTTGATGATCAAGTTAAAATTAGAGGTTTTAGAGTTGAGCCTGGTGAAATTGAAAAGGTTCTATTATCACAACCAAATGTTGATAATGCAGTTGTAACTGTTGTCGGTGAACTTGGACAACATTCACTGGTGGCCTATGTTTGCGGTCGCGGTGAATCTTCGCTGTTAATGCAAGAGTTAAAAATGCACTTACCAGAATATATGTTGCCATCAGGTATCGTGTTTTTGGATTCTTTTCCACTTACTGCAAATGGAAAATTAGATAAAAAAGCCTTGCCTCCATTAGACTTATCATCTCAGGTGAAAGAACAGTATGTAGCTGCTAAAACTCGAGTCGAACAAGAATTAGTTAATATCTGGCAGAACTTATTGAATATCAAAAAAATAGGTATAGATGATAACTTTTTTGCACTAGGGGGAGATTCGATTTTATCAATTCAGGCAGTTGCCAGAGCCGCTAAACTTGACTTGCATTTTTCGACTAGGCAGTTGTTTGAATATCAAACAATCAGAGAGTTGTCGCCACATGTAAATGAAAAAAAAGGTGTGGTTGTTTTACAAGTTGCTAGTCAAGGTGTGCAGCCTCTATTAGCCATTCAAAAAACTTTTTTACGAGAAAATCAATCACGTCACCATTACAACCAGTCGGTTCTATTAAAAGTTCCTAATGCCTTAACAGTTGAAAGTTTAAAACAAATGTTAAACTGCTTGGTTGAACGTCATGACAGTTTGCGTTTACGTTTTTCAAAAGAAAATAGTGCGAGTTACACCACTTTAGAGCAAAGTGTTATTGATGCATGTGTTGAGAAAGTTCAGTTGGCGCATATGACTCCAGAGAATATTTATGAGGCTGCTAATCGAGCACAAGGTAGTTTACATATTGGTGCAGGACCAATAATGAAGTTGCTATTGATCGAGTCTTCAAAAAGTAAACGTTTGTTGTGGGTGGTACATCACTTGGTTATAGATGGTGTTTCCTGGAGAATATTGTTAGAAGATTTATTAACTCTTTGGCAGCAAATAAGATCTGGAAAAAAACTCTCTTTAGCGTCTAAAACCAGTTCGATTCAAGCTTGGGGAAGGTATCTACATGAGTATGCTAATAGTGACTCTTTAGCAATAAAAAGGACTTATTGGGAGAAGCAGATTACTGCTATTCAACCATTACCAAGAATGGGTGATAGTGAGTTTTTGGGGCAACGCGAAAATCATTGTTTGCATTGGACACAAGAAACGACTCAACGCTTATTAAGTCAAGCTGGACAAGCTTATCGTTTACATATTAATGAACTATTAATTGCCGCTCTGGTTTTAGCTTTTAAACGCTGGCAGGGAAATTCGTTCTTATCTTTATTAATGGAAGGACATGGGAGAGAAGTTACGAATGAGCAGTTCGATTTAAGCCAAACAGTTGGTTGGTTTACCTGCACTTATCCGCAGACATTTGGTTCAGCGGGTGATGATATACAAGATCTAATAGTTAATATAAAAGAGCAATGCCGAAATATTCCTGATGGTGGCCTAGGTTATGGATTGTTAACTGAACTATCAAATGAACCTTTGGACGTAACTCAAAAACCTGAAGTTATATTTAATTACTTAGGACAGTTTGATCAAGTTTTGAATAATGAATCTGAATTTAGTTTTTCAGGTGAACCAAGTGGAGATAACTTTGGTGCTGAACATAAATTTTCTGTACCACTTGTTTTTAATGGAATGGTTGTTAATGGCCAGTTGAAATTTGATTTAAATTACGATCAAGGTATTTTATCAAACTCATCAGTTAAGGATTTAGGTGAAAAAATATCATCGTCACTAATATCCATTGTAGAGCATTGTTGTGAAACTGGTGCTGGAATATTCACGCCAAGTGATTTCCCTTTATGTCAATTGACACAGCAAGAATTATTTCAGTTAGAAGGTCACTATTCAATTACAGATATTTACCCAGCAACTGGAATGCAGTCTGGTTTACTATATCACAGTGAACTTTCCTCAGATGCTTATAGTAATCAGATGTTATTGACTATTAGTAATTTAAATGAAGTTTTTTTCAGGGAAGCCTGGGATAGCGTTATAGCGCGTTATGATATTTTAAGAACAGCATTTGTTTTATGTAGTAACAATTATTATCAAATAGTTAATCAAGGGAAACTCTGCTGGAATGTTATTGACTTAAGTAACGAAGATACTTCTTCTCAGGAGCGACTAATCGAAGAGTATCGTCTTGCGGATAAAAATAAAGGATTCGATATACAGCAAGCTCCGTTAATGCGTTTGACATTATTTAATCTTGGTAGACAACAATATAAAGTACTTTGGTCTCATCATCATGTGTTATGGGATGGTTGGTGTAATGCGTTGTTGTTTAAAGAAGTGGTTCTGCACTACACTGGGTTATTAAGGGACGTCCCCGTTTCTTTACCTGCCCCTCCGCAATACAAACGCTATATCGAATGGATTGCTCAACAAGACTTTATTATTGCACGAAAGTTTTGGACAAATTATTTGTCAGAAGTAGAAACAGCAACTCAGTTTCCTACGGCTGATGAATCATTGTCTGTGGATCAAACAAGCTATCGCTTGAGTTTGGATGAAGAATTAACTTCTCAGTTAACGGCCTTAGCGCAGTCGCAAAGGTGTACCTTAAATACTCTGGTACAAGCTGCTTGGGGATATTTGCTAGGGTGCTATACCGGTGAATCGAAAGTTGTTTTTGGGACGGTAGTTTCAGGGCGCCCCGCGGGATTGTTGGGTGTTGAAGAAATGATCGGATTGTTTATTAATACGATTCCGGTTGTTATAGAGATATCTGAAAACCAATCATTAGATGGCTGGCTTGCAGATATTCATCGAAGACACATCGATGCTGATGAATATAGTTATTTGCCCCTTCATGAAATACAACAATGTAGTTCAGTACGAAACTTATTCGATAGTTTAGTTGTATTTGAAAATTATCCAGTCGACGAAGCGATAGCTTCTGATTTGAATGAAGCTACTTTACAAGTTGAAAAAGCACAAAATTTTGAAAAAACAAATTATGGTTTAACTTTGTTAGTACATTCAACAAAACAATTGAGTTTTCAGTTGGATGTTCAAGGTAAACAGTATTCAGGTTTATTGATTAAGCAAGTATTACCACATTTGAAAAGAATATTAAGTGGGATGATTGGTCAGATAGAAAAACCGATAAATAACTTACCTGTATTATCAGACATACAAACTAAACAATTATTAAATGAATTGAACGGACATTCGGTTAGTTATCCTAAAGAGTCACTTATTCATGAATTTTTTGAAGCACAGGTTGCCAGCAACCCGGATGTGACTGCCTTAGTATTTAACGGCGACTCAATGAGCTATGGCGAGTTGAATGGCAAAGCGAATCAGCTAGCACAGGATTTACGCACTCAGGGCGTGGGGGCAGAAACGCTGGTGGGACTGTGTGTTGAGCGCTCATTTGAGATGGTCATTGGTTTACTGGGGATATTAAAAGCGGGCGGGGCTTATGTGCCGCTGGATCCAAATTATCCCGATGCGCGTCTGAGTTATATCTTACAGGACACAGGATTAAAGCACCTGCTGACACAGTCAGGGGTTCTGAAAAGTTTGAGACTAGCGGAAGACATTC
>JAUIHB010000348.1 GCA_030432465.1 Gammaproteobacteria bacterium | reverse complement strand
CAGCGCACCGGTCAAGGCAGCGCCGAGCGACCGGTTCGCCGTGATCGTCCAGAACCGACGCCAGGGGCCGATTCTCGCCGCCGCCTACGTGCGCTGAACGCCGCTGTCGCCGGGCTCCTCGCCCGCGTCCGGGACGTCCGCGTCGGCCCTGCGTCTCTTGTTCTCCCAACGGCGGTGCTACTCAGTTTCGCTCCCATGTATTTGATGGGAGTCAGCGCGAATATCATGTCTCTTGGAGGAATTGCAATAGCAATCGGTGCGATGATCGATGGAGCGATTGTGATGATTGAAAATATGCACAAGCACTTGGAAAAAAAGTCTTTAAATAAAAAAAATCGTTGGGAGATTGTTGCTGACTCTGCAAGTGAAGTTGGGCCTGCTCTTTTCGTTAGTCTGTTAATTATCACTGTGAGTTTTGTTCCTGTTTTTACACTGGAAGCACAAGAAGGACGAATGTTTTCTCCTTTAGCTTTTACTAAAACTTATGCGATGGCTGCATCTGCAGCATTGGCTATTACATTAGTACCTGTATTAATGGGATATTTTATTCGAGGAAAAATTTTACCTGAGCATAAAAATCCTATTAATCGATTATTAACTTCTGTTTATACTCCGGCGTTAAAAAAAGTTCTAGCTTACCCAAAGTTAACATTAATTGTTGCATTAATTCTTTTATTTATGGTTTCTTGGCCATTAAACAAAATAGGTAGTGAGTTCATTCCTGATCTGGATGAAGGTAGTTTAATGTATATGCCAACTACCTATCCTGGAATTTCAATCGGTAAGGCTCGCGAACTGCTTCAGCAGACTGATAAATTGATAAAAACCGTACCAGAAGTTGATACCGTTTTCGGTAAAGTTGGACGTGCTGAAACCGCGACTGATCCGGCACCATTAACCATGATAGAAACTTTTATCCAACTAAAGCCTCGCCAAGAGTGGCGCCAAGGAATGACGACACAAAGTTTAATTGATGAGTTAGATAGTTTAGTCAAATTTCCTGGTGTAACTAACGCATGGGTGATGCCAATTAAAACTCGCATTGATATGTTAGCTACTGGTATTAAAACTCCTGTAGGAATTAAAATTGCGGGACCTGAGCTGGCGACTATACAAGGGATAGGACAACAACTTGAGGTTATTTTAAAAAATATACCCGGAACAGCATCGGTATACTCTGAAAGAGTCGCTGGTGGGCGTTATCTTAAAATTGATATTCAGCGCGATAAAGCTGCACGTTATGGATTAAATATTGCTGATGTTCAGCAAGTTGTTTCTACTGCGATCGGTGGTATGAATGTTACACAAACAGTGGAAGGACTGGAAAGATATCCTGTGAATATTCGTTATCCTCAGGATTACCGAAACTCTCCTGAACAATTGAGTTTACTACCCATCGTTACTCCTAATGGACAAAGAATTTCATTGGTTGATGTGGCTGATATTTTTGTTGAAGATGGTCCCCCTGGTATTAAAAGCGAAAATGCACGTTTAAATGGTTGGGTATTTGTTGATATTGAAAATGTCGATGTAGGAAGCTATGTACAGAATGCTCAGAAAATTGTGACTGAACAATTAGAGTTGCCTGCGGGTTATTCGCTAAACTGGTCTGGTCAATATGAATACATGTTACGAGCAAAAGAAAAGCTGTCTTATGTTATTCCCTTAACTTTAGCTATCATTGTGGTATTGCTATTTCTAAATTTTAGGAACTTTGCAGAGGTTGCAATTATAATGGGCACTTTGCCTTTGGCTATTATTGGTAGCGTTTGGTTAATGTATTGGCAGAATTATAATTTTTCAGTAGCCGTTGGTGTAGGATTTATTGCGCTCGCAGGCGTAGCCGTTGAAATTGGCGTTATAATGTTGGTCTATTTAAATCATGCTTATAATGAATTGTTAAACTCAAAAAATCATGTAAATTTAGCTCAAGTAGACAAACAACAGAGATTGGAAGAGACAAGCTTTTCTGTTGATGAATTAAAGTTAGCTGTTTTACAAGGAGCCACGCAACGAGTTAGACCTGTTATGATGACTGCTGCAGCAATTATTGTTGGTTTATTACCAATACTGTATGGTACAGGAGCTGGATCAGAGATTATGAGTCGCATTGCCACTCCAATGGTTGGGGGAATGATTAGTGCAGTATTTCTTGCGTTATTTGTTTTGCCTGTAGTGTATTTTTTGTGGCGAAAAAAATCGCTATAGTTAATAGACTTCAATTAATTGGACGTTTGTATGCTCAATTTCGTTAGAAATGATTTTAGGTTATACAACGCTGGCTTTAACAGCAATATTGAAAATTTTAATTGGTCATGAATAAATTTAACTTAAAAATATAAAATGGAGAAATATATGTATAAAAATATAGCTTTAATAGTTTTGTTATCAAGTTTATTTTTAATAAATAATGTTGTAGCTCATGGAACAAATAGCCATAAGCAAGAAGGTCCTCTGTTTGCTCAAACAAATTCAGATGTTGGTAAAATTGTTAAAGCATTCCATTTAGCATTAAAAACGAATAATAAATCACAAGCATTAGCTTTGCTGGCTGAAGATGTAACTATTCTAGAAGGAGAAGGAGTTGAACGCTCAGCAAAAGAATATGCTAATCACCATTTAGAAGCAGACATAAATTTTTTATCATCAGTGACTTCTGAATTGATTGAACATCAGGTAATTATTGGTGAAAAACTTGCTGTGTCTAGTTCGCGCAGTGAAGTAAGCGGTATATATGATAATAAAAAAATTAATAGAATTAGTCTAGAAACAATTACTCTGAAAAAAATCAAGGGTGAATGGAAAATTATTCGTATTCACTGGTCTTAATTATTATTTTATAAACAGCCAGATAATATACTGGCCTCTTTAGACTCATTTTTTGTCTATTTTCGGGTTCTATCTCTCCTGTTTATTGAGTATAATCGAAGAACTTTGCACTAAATAAATATCTCATAAAAAGATAATAATAAATTATATGGCTTCTCCTTGGTTTGTAACTCCTAATCCACTACGTACGCCGAAACTTAGGCTGATCTGCTTTCCTTATGCAGGTGGAAATTCATCTACGTATACGCCTTGGGCAAATAAATTAACTGATGGGGTAGAGTTGGTCGCAGTTCAGCCTCCTGGTAGAGCTGCAAGACTATTTGAACAAGCTTTTGATACGATGGATTCGTTAATTGAGCCATTATTGAACGAAATTGCAGATTATACTCGCGAACCTTATGTAATGTATGGACATAGTTTAGGTAGCCGAGTTTGTTTTGAGCTAATTCGTCAACTTTCTGTAAATAATATGAGCCTACCTCAACATTTCATAGCGTCTGGAAGCAAAGCTCCACATTCTCAACGTGACCGTAAAGTTACTTACAATTTACCCCACGATGAGTTTGTCGAAGAGCTTAGGCGAATGAATGGAACACCTGAAGAAGTATTACAAAATAAAGAACTATTAGAAATGCTTTTACCTTTATTAAGAGCCGACTTTGCTATCGCTGAAGTTTATCAAGCAGAAGCACTGATGAAATATGATTGTCCTGTAAGTGTGTTTGGTGGTAAAGCCGATAAGGATGTTCCTATCGAAAAGTTAAAGGACTGGCAAGCACATTTTAATCCTTTGATTGATATCCAGACATTTCCCGGAGGGCATTTTTTTATTGAAAGTGATAGAGATTTAGTTATTGAAAAAGTCAATATTACTCTTGAATCTATAAAAACTGATATGCTCGTTAGTTAACAATATTTTACTCGATAAAAATACTAACAATAAAGTACTCAGCAATAAGCAGAATTCTGATGCGATAGAACTGCATCAGAATTGACGCTTTGATATTGAAGGTATTACAAACTTTTTATTGCGGTGGCTTTACTTTGATTTCCATGCCTGGTGGATAAAGATCATCATCATTCTCACCCGCAATTTCTGCAAGATTTGCCCAATGTGCGCTTACGCTTATGATGATATCTGATTCTGGTAATTCATCTTTTACACTTAACATAACAAAAGATT
>JAUIHB010000347.1 GCA_030432465.1 Gammaproteobacteria bacterium | reverse complement strand
GCTGTACTGTCTGATTTTTTTACTGGGCGATTTACTTTTATAGCATTCTCGATTAAACCTTTAAGAGAGTTTAAGTCCACTGGTTTTGATAAAAAATCAAAAGCACCGGCTTTCATTGCTTCAATTGCAATTTCCATATTACCATGGGCAGTAATTAAAGCGACGGGTAGCTGAGGGTGATTTTTTTGAATAAACTCAACTAGTTCCATTCCGTCTCCATCCGGTAGGCGCATGTCTGTTAAGCAAACGTCAAATTGATTTTCCTGTAAATGTTGATAGGCTGCTTTTAAGTTCTCTGCTTGGCGTGTGTCTATTCCCATACGTAGTAGAGTTAGTGCCAATAGTTGAAGAATATCGGGTTCATCGTCGACAATAAGAGCAAGTGGAGATTTTGTCATTTAAGAAAGCCTGTTTTCTTTAAGTTTTTAATTTATTGTGACTAATAACGTTTTTATCGTTGAGTAAGGTTAGCTGCTGAAAAGCTAATTCTAAAGCAAGCACCGCCAGTAGTTAAAGGAATATAATCCAATCTGGCTCGATTCGCCTCACACAACTCTTTCGATAAATACAGTCCTAAGCCTGTACCCGTACGAGAAGTTGTAAAAAAAGGCTCAAATATTTTTTCTGCAACATCTGGTGGAATACCTTCTCCTTGATCAATCACATCTAAAAAAGCAGTATGAGTTTGTTGTTCTATACCTACCATTAATGTGACTGTGGGAGTTCCTGTTTTCTGCTCGCTATATCTTGCTGCATTATCAACTAAATTAGTAATAATTTGTGAAAGTTGGGTTAAATCAAAATGCACTATTAAATTATTTGTTTGATAAAGTGTTTTTACTTGTGGTTGATGATCTTTTCCGCTGGCATATTCTTGCAACATGATAGGTAAATAACTACTGAGATTTATTTCTCTTACTTGAACCGCTTTACGTTGTGAAAGCGTCATAATATTTTCAATAATTTCATTGACTCGTCGGGTGTTTTTATCAATTATTTCAACCAAGCCTAAATTAACTGGATCAACCTCTTCGGATTCTTTCATTAATTGAGCTGCATGACTGAGCGCTCCGAGAGGGTTACGAATTTCGTGGGCTATGGAAGCCGTTAAGCGACCCAGTGATGCTAACTTTAAGCTTTGTGCTTGCTGATTGAGAAAAGTCGTATCTTCAAGAAAGATAATCGCATTATCTTTATTATCACCTATGGGTGAAAAATTAGGCAATAAATTAGGACCTGTTACAGTATTACGAAAAGTTTTGGAGCGGTAACTATTTTTTCGGCGCCATAAATTGAGTTGACGTGCAAGTGGAGTTGATACTTGTTCCAAACGTCTAGACTTGGTCGACTCCGGCATTCCTAAATGCACCCAAGCAGCTCTATTAATTAACCGAATAGCATTTTGTTGGTCGACCACAAGGACGCCAGTAGACATGAACTGAATAATTTCTTCATTCAGTTTTTCCATATTTTCCATGCCTTTTAATGATTCCTGAGCAACAGACTCTGTTTCGATTATTCTTCTGGATAGGTAAAAAGACATTAAACTAGTCGCCATAAATGTGACGGCTAATATACCCACTTGCGCCATATTATTTTTTGCACTATCAATAGAAAGGCCTGAGTAGAGCTCTTCACCTAAAATGGCGAAAGAAGCCAATACTGAAAAGCCTAGGGCGGCGGGGTTGCCAGTAAGGATACTGGCCGCAGATGTACTTACTGCAATTAAAACACCCATACCACTGGAAGCTCCACCACTTGCATGCATCATTAATACAATTAAAATAATATCAATTAATACTTGAACTTCTAATTGGAGAAAAAAGAAGCGTTTAAAAAAATAGCTTAATAAACAGCTTCCGACGGAAAAAAATAAAAATGAAAGCGAAGTTACATAATAAAGGTTGGGGTTACGACTACTGATCGCGCTTAGATCGAGTTTTAAGGTATAAATGAGCACCAACAATACTGCCAAAATAACTCGGTATGATGAAAATATTTGTAAGGCTCGCCAAGAAGAAGAAAAGGGGAGCCTGTCAATTGCTACTAATCCGGTCATTCAGGAGTACTTATATCATTGTAAGTTAAATTGAGCTCAGTCGTATATTGACGGAATAGGCTGTCGCTTATGTGCTGTTTTTGTGTAAATATCGATAAGCTTTTTTTGTACTTCATCTTCAACCGCTCTACCTTCCAGAAAATCGTCAATTTGATCGTAAGTTAAACCTAAAGCCGCTTCGTCTGATTTACCTGGCTCTAAAGTTTCCAAATCTGCGGTAGGCGTCTTATGAATAAGTTTAGTCGGCGCATTCAAAAAAGTCGCAATTTGTCTAATTTGTCTCTTATTAAGACCAAATAGTGGGATTAAGTCACAAGCACCATCTCCCCACTTAGTGTAAAAGCCGGTAATATTCTCAGCTGAGTGGTCAGTACCAATAACAAGACCGCCTAATAGGCCAGCAATATTATATTGTACAGCCATCCGCGTGCGCGCTTTTACATTACCATGATTAAAATCCCTTTTTTCGTTTGATTGAGGTAGGAGTTCCGATTGTAGTAGAGCTTGCTCCGTCGCATGATGGATTCCGTCTGCGCCTTCTTGGATGTTTACTGATAATTTGATGTCTGGTTGAATAAAGTCAATGGCTTCCTGTGCATCTAACTCATCAGCTTGTTGACCATATGGGAGTCTGACGGCAACGAATGCAAATTTTTTAGTTTGTTGGTTGAGCTGCACACTCGACTCTTGAGCGGATTGATTGAGTTCGTTAACAGCCAATTGTGCGAGTTTACCGCAAGTTGTTGAGTCTACACCGCCACTGATCCCTAAAACCAAATGAGTTAGGTTAGAATTTAAAAGTGTTCTTTTAATAAAATCGATTCTTTTCCTGATTTCTTGGGTGACGTCTATTTGGGGTAGTACTCTCATTTCTTGGATAATTTGATTTGAAATGTCCATTGATGCCCACTTACCTATGATCTCGTCATTTAATTGGGAGTATATTACCATAAAAGGTTAAATTTTCAGTTAATTCATTAAGTTAAATACGTTGGTTAAGTGCTAAAAGAGCATGTTTCTATAGCCTGATATGTTCTAAACTTTGTACAGATTGTGCATTAGCAATTGGACTCATTCAATAATTTAGCTGATAATGGTGCGTATCTAGGATTGTTAGGTTGTAAAAATTCTTGTATATTTTTGTATCGTAAAATGGGACTTATTGGTCAACGTTTGATACTGGTACTGCAAAACAACTAGCTCAAAACAAGCATTCAAAAATAGTCGCTATAAAGCGATAGTGATAAGGTCAAAAATGAAAAAAATTGAAGCTATTATTAAGCCATTTAAATTAGATGATGTGAGAGAAGCGTTAAGTGACGCTGGAATTACAGGAATGACAGTCACCGAAGTTAAAGGGTTTGGACGCCAAAAAGGTCACACTGAGTTATACCGTGGCGCAGAATATATGGTAGATTTTTTACCTAAAACAAAAATTGAAATTATTATTCCCGACGATTTACTCGATTTATGTATTGAAACTATTATGGATGTTGCAAGAACAGGGAAAATAGGTGATGGTAAGATTTTTGTCACTGAAGTTGAAAAAATTATCAGGATTCGTACTGGTGAAGAAAATGAAAGTGCCGTCTAAATCTAGATTGTTTTTAATAATAGTTAATGTAGTTTTTTAGATTGAGAATGAATCATTAATTGAGAAACTAAGAAAAAATGGCAATTTAGTAACTAAATTGCCATTTTTTTACATCTCTAATATGGTGTTACTGGAAGCAATTTACCCATTGAAATCAGGGTAGTTAAGCATTAACACTTTACGAGAATTTTCTGCTAGATCATCAAGTTCGAGCATTTCATAAGCAGTTACCATCATCTGTAATGCATAAGGAACTGAAGGAGTTTTGGGAAAATGATCAACTACATAGCTCGCTCTGGAAGCCGCAGCCTGATAAGCTTCTTTACGCATATAATAATTGGCTACATGAAGTTCATATT
>JAUIHB010000346.1 GCA_030432465.1 Gammaproteobacteria bacterium | reverse complement strand
CCTTCTGCAAAAAGATCTCGCATTAAATTTGGTATTCTATAAGCAACCAAAAATGCGTCTGTTAAGCCGCTTGCTCCAAAATAGGACGCCATTACTTGTTCTCGCACCAGTCCCAATATTCGACTTAGCATCGTAGCGACAGTCATTTTGAGTGAAGATAAAAAAACAACTAAAGAGCGACTCAAAGAACTCTCCTATCCTCTTTGCTCATAAGACTTGGACGATAGAGAACTAAATTTAAAATTAAAACAAGAGTTTGACGATCCTTTGATGGTACGTGCGGGGAACCTGTATCAACTAACACCGCGAGGACAAATCTTGTTACAGCAACTTAATCAATTGTTACCACAGATGGATAATTTATGGCGAAATGATGAATTACAAGTTGCTGAATCTGAGCACACTTTTCGCATTGCAGGAACCGATATGGATGTGGTGTACATTAGTGAAAGGATTAATAGGATCACCCAACAGGCGCCTAAGCTTCAATTTGTTATTCGTACCAGCTCACCAAGAGCAAACGATGATTTAATTAATGGCGAACTGGATATGGTGTTAACGGCTTTCAATGATAATCGTGCGGGGCTCTACCGAAAATTGCTCACTGAAGAGTCGTTTGTAGTTGTGGCTGGCAAAGAATGCCCTATTAACGCAGACGATTTAGATTTAAAGACTTATCTAGCTCAAAGGCACGGTAAGTTTTCTTTTGCTGAACCAACAAGGGGAAGTGTTGATGCCGCTTTGGAGCAAATGGGACATCAAAGAACGATTAGTTTAGCACTTCCTACTTTTCTTCAAATTCCGCCTTTTCTCGCAGATCCTCATTTGTTATTTTCCTTGCCTGAAAGTTTTGCTCACTATCTGACACGACATTTTGCGGTTAAAATTTTGCCTCTGCCATTTTATGCGCGTAAATTGAAAATTTACCTGTACTGGCATGAACGACAACACCAACACAAATTACATCAATGGGTAAGAGAAGAGCTGTTAAAAAGTTGTTCATAAAAGTCTTTAATCTGACAAGTACTGAATTAATGATTGTTGTGCATTATCACAGTGATACGTATCAGGTAAAACTTTAAAGTTGTCGCAAGCTATTTCCAGTACAGTTTCTTGAGTTAACATCAAAAAAATATGATCGTCTTGCTGGCTTTCTAACTTAAACCAACCTGAAGCCTCAGTTAGTTCTGATAACCCTAACTCGTCAAGATACTCGTTTCGCTCAAGACAATGATATTCTGGTGGATAACCTGCATCTGTTTCGAACGCGATTAAAGTAAATGTTTTGGGTACTGAGAGAAAATCTCTTGCTGTGGCATAACAAAGTAGTAGGCGATGGCTGTGTTTATGCTGTTGGTGAAAAAAACAAAAATCACTAAATGGCTCAATTTCAATTGGAGAAAAATACTCAATGGCGCTTACAGACATGGTTTGTTACCGAATAGGTATTATTTACTACAGTTTAAATTGATATCTTGAGTAGTGCAATGAACTCGCTAATAGAGCGGGAGTCGTAATAGCTGGAAATTTTTCAAATAGCTTTAGGGAATTTAAACAGATGATAAAAAAGGTTTTTTTATTTGGGTTGCTATGCTGTATTGGTCAAATAGTCAAAGCTGATATGGTGTTTAACGAATATTTATTAAAAGTGGACTTTAAGGTTACTCACCCTATTGAATATGCTAGGTTAACTGACTCAAATTTTGAACAGTTAATTGTTATTGGTGTTAACGAAAAACAACAGCGTTTATTAGCGGTTTATGAATTAATACCCGATGAAAATAAAAAGCTTAAATTAGAAAAAACGCACTTAATTGCAATTCCTGAGAGCTTTCTTGCCTATGATATTATTCAAGCACCAGATAGGCAGAAAATAGTTTTTCAAGCCAAAGATATGATTTTTGAGTTTGATTTAAACTTAAACCAATTTACTCATCTGATTAATATTGATTCAATTTATTTACAAAGCAAAGCGCAATACCTTGCTAGTCGGGAACTGGTGAAGGATATTAATAATGATGGACTCGATGACTTTTATATTTTTGGGTTTAAAGAAACAACACTTTATGTTCAGAATAAGCAAGGTCAATTTAGACAACAAGTCATCAATGTTGAGCCTAAAGTTAACCTTCAGGAAAATTCAGCGACTTATCGTGAGCGAACGTTATATTTTGCAGATATTAATCTGGATGGAAAGCAAGATATTATTAATGTGGTTGATTCAGGGTTGAATGTCTATTTTCAAAATATGGAAGGCATGTTTGACGCAACAGCAACTTTCTTTTCGTTGCCCATGTCTGTTCATGCTTTGGATTGGTGGGAAATCAGGGAAGCTGATGGTGAGCAAATGGATCAGGATAAACTGGCTTATCGTACTATTAATGAGATTAAAGATCTCAATAATGATCAGTTAGCTGATATTGTGGTGAGATATAGCCAGAGTGAAGGCGTATTGGATCGCCAAAATAATTACGAGATTTATTTTGGTCAATCCAAAGAAAATAAACTGGTCTATTCCAGTAAACCTGATAGTGATCTGACTGGTGAAGGTACAACAGTTAGTTTTAAAGTTGTTGATGTTGATAATGATAAAAATTATGAACTAATGCTGTCCAGTTTAGATATCGGTGTATCGCAAATTATAGGTGCGCTACTTTCCGGAAGTATCGAGCAAGATATCTATTTTTTCACTATGGATGAAAAACAACGTTTTGAAAAAGAACCTCAGGTTGAAAAAGAAGTGGAGTTAAGTTTTAGCTTATCATCAGGAAAGAGTGGTCAGGCGGTGGTCCAGCTGGCAGATTATAACGGCGACGGATTGCAGGATTTGATGCTCTCTGATGGTGAAAAAATATTGCGTATATATTTAGGGGAAAAAAGCCAGCGTTTATTTGAGCGGCGTTCGAGTAAGTTAAAAGTGAAATTACCTAAAGATGGTAGTTTTGTGGATAGCCACGATTTAAATCTGGATGGAAAACAGGATGTCATCATTCGCTATGGCCGACAAGATGATACCGTGCTGAATAATCAAATCGTTATTTTGTTTGCCAAGTAATTATTGATTTTAAAAAGAATAAAGCAGGAGTCAGGTGATATCTCCTGCTTTAGTTATTCTGACTCTTTATTTTAAATGCAGACTCTTAGCGTTCCATTGAAGAGTTGTCCTTACTCGAATTGTTATTCATCCAGTGAGAAGTTTTTTGTTTCAAAAATTGATATAAATGCCGCCAAAACTCAGAGAATGTTGCGCCAATAATAATACCGATCATTAATTCCAACATAAGAAAGCTCCTACAGTGCTTATCGTTTCACAAAATTCAGCCGTTGAGTATGACTCGTTGCTAAACAGGTTTTATAGTACTAACAGTGAAATAGCAATTATCAGGCCAATAGATAACTAGTTGAAAATAATGGAATTTGTTGGATCTTGATAAGCTTTTAGTGGTTTAATGGCTAAAAAATTAGTCAAACTTATCATTTTTCGGGGATATTCATTTTGGATTGGTTAACTTTACTGCCTCCTAGTATTGCAATCATCGTTGCTGTCTGGAAAAAAGATGTCATTATCTCTTTATTATCTGCTCTGTTGACTGCAGAATTTTTACTCAAAGATTTTAACCTTGCCACAGGTTTTTTAGCTGTTTTTGATCGGATCGTAGAAGTTTTCTCCAGTGCTGGGAATACTCGAATACTTTTGTTTAGCCTGCTTATTGGCGCATTACTCAACCTGATCAAAAAGTCGGGCGGTGTAGCTGCTTTTGTTAATTGGATTACTCATAAAGGCTTGGCTGATAGTCAGCGAAAAGTATCCGCCATGCCTGCTGTTTTAGGTGTCTTGATTTTTATTGAAACTAATTTAAGTATTTTAACCGCAGGTTTTATTTCCCGTGATTTGTTTGATCGTCTCAAAATGAGCAGAGCTCGTCTGGCTTATATTATTGACTCAACTTGTGCACCTATTTGTGTCATTATCTTGTTTAATGCTTGGGGAGCTTATTTGCTGAGTCTATTGGCTG
>JAUIHB010000345.1 GCA_030432465.1 Gammaproteobacteria bacterium | reverse complement strand
CTTTGCAGCCACCATTAGGTCGTGATATTGAAGAAACTTTCACTACGATTCGCGGTACAGTATTTTTTGATTATCAATCACACCGATTTACTTTTGGTAGTGAGTATCTAGAAACCGAAGTTGAAGATCTCGTGCAATATCCAAGTACTGGCGGTGATAGTTTGAGTTTGAGCTCAGTATTTTTACAAGACGAAATTGAGTTAACCGATGCATTAACCGCTACATTGGGTGTCCGTGTTGAGGATAGTGAAACCTATGGTACTCACACCAGCCCAAGAGCTTATTTAGTTTATTCACTAAGTGATGATGTCGTTATTAAGGGGGGCGTTGGTACAGCATTTAGAGCGCCGACTCTTTTTGAATCATCACCGCTGTTTCGTTCTGTGAGTTGTCGAGGTCTATGTGCACTTTCTGGTAATCCTGATTTACAGGAAGAAACAAGTCTAAATACTGAATTATCGATTTTAATTAATAAAGAGCTCTGGGATCTATCTGTGAGTGTATTTAACAATGAAGTTGAAGATTTAATTACGGTTGAAGGCTGGGACGGTTCTGCTCCATTACGTAGTTACTTTAATGAAGCAGAAGTTACTATCCAAGGATTAGAAATAAATACTCATAGGCAATTAACAGAAAGTTTTAAAGTTGAGTTTAATTACACCTATATCAATACTGAAGATACCAATGGTGATGATCTTAGCTATCGCCCAAATAATACAGCCAATGTAAAATTTGACTGGCAAGTAATTGATGATGTTCATATATATAGCCATTTCAATTATTATGGTGACCATTATGGCAATCAAAAACAAGCATTATCAAGTTATTCGCAACTAAGTTTGGGCGGCTTTTATCAAATTACTGACAATTTGAGATTAAGAGCGGGTCTAACTAATGTTACTGATGAGCAACCCGTATTAGATGATCCCACATCAGATATGATTTTACAGGGTAGAGCAATGTTTGTCGGAGCGAATTACCAATTTTAGTTAAACGGTTGTAAAGCGTTCATTTTTAACAGGTAGTATTAAACCGGTTATTAAGTATAACCACTAATACAGCACTAAGTTAATTAGTACTGTATTTTAAGACTTATTGATCTTTAATTTTGAGGAACTAAAAGTGCAAATACTCAGTTTAATCATGTTAACTTTAGGATGTTGTTTACTGTATTTATCCAATAAAAATCAAGGTTGGCTTGCAGAAGCTATGTCCAGTCGCCCATGGAGAATTATGGGATGGATTTTTATTTTTAGTGCACTAATTGGGTGGTTAAAAGTTTTAAATACCAGCACCGCATTATTTACTTGGATGGTTTCTTTAATGTTGATTTTTGGTGTATTACCTTTTATTTCATTATTACTTAACAGAACTAAACAAGGAGTTTCAGTTGAGTAGTGTAACTAAAATTCAGCCCGACTGGTGGAGCAAAAGTATTGCTGGCTGTCTTTTGGGATTTACTTTTGCTTTGGCTGTCAGTGGAGTTTTTGCTTGGGTAGGTCCGGGAGGTATTGAAGCTCCCAATAAAGTGCAATTTAATATGTGGATTATTGCACCTATTTGGATGCTTATATTAAGTTTTAGTTATTTATTTAAAACTGGGGTGAGAGCGATTAGCTGGTTAGTTGCTCTTAACTTACTTGCTTATATTATTTTATTTGCAGTTAAAGGAAGTTAACGGCAAGGAGATAAAACATGAAGGAAGTCATTTATGAAAGTTTCCAGTGATATTCTAAAAGTCTATCGTTCTCTTCATTTATGGACAGGAATTATTGCCGGCACGGTTTTGTTTATTGGATTTTTTGCGGGTTCGTTAAGCATGTTCAAACCAGCCATCGATCGCTGGATCACACCACCTCAAGAAGTACTGCAAAGTATTCCAATTGAAAAATATGATCAACTTATCAATCAAGCGCAGGAAAAGCATCCCAGTGCAAGGCAGGGTTTTACGCTTTATCTTGATCATCAAAAAAGCCAGCATTCTCCAATGGTTTGGTTTGATGAAGCCGTCGACCGAGAAATTAACCTTGATGTATATGAGTGGCAAGGTTCATTGAATGCACAAGATGAACTTATTACACAAAAAGTTCTCCCTTCGGCACTAGCAAATCTGATTGATTTATTGCATCGAACCGGTGGAATACCTGGCGGTTTGGGGCACGAGTTTCTTGGGGTCTATATTTTAGGTATTGCTGCGGTTTTATATTTTTTAGCACTAGTGTCAGGCTTGATATTATTGTTACCTAGTCTAGTGAAAACTTTTTTCGCGCTAAGAGATAAAAATAAACTGCGTTTTTGGTTAGATGCACATAACGTTGTTGGTATTACCAGCTTCCCTTTCCATGTTGTTATCAGCTTAACGGTCATAGTTTTTGCTTTCCATGATCAATTTTATGATAGTTTGGAGTCTGTTGTGTATGGTGAGCAGCCATTATTCAACCGTGCTCCAGCTGACGCTAAAGATTATCAATTTAACGAGCTATTGTCCGTTGATCAGTTATTAAAAAAATCTCAAGCTATTGCTAGCGACTACGAAGTAACAGAAATGAATTTTGTGGGGCTACAGGGAAAGCGCCCTATTGTTCGCTTATCATTGCTTAATACACAGGAAGTTGTGCGTGGTCCCATAACTGATTATGCTTTTTTTCACCCTTATAATGGAACGCTAATTAATACCACTTTCTCTACGGAAACCGGAAGCGCTTGGAATGGCATTGTTGCAACTTTTTTTGCGCTACATTTTGGAAGTTACGGTGGTGACTGGGTACGTTGGGTTTATTTTTTTCTTGGTTTTAGCGGAGCATTCTTATTTTACTCTGGAAATTTATTGTGGTTGGAAAAACGACGTATTAAACAAAAAAAATCACAGTCAAGCGTTGTACAGCGTAAAGCATGTTATGTTATGGCCTCAGTTACAGTAGGAGTTTGTTTAGGATCTATGTTGGCAGTTTGTGTCACTATGCTTCTCGGTAAATGGTTGCATAACTGGGTTGATAACATTAACCATGCTTATTTATTTGTTTATTATATTATCTTTTTATCATCAGTAGCTTGGGCATTTTTGAAAGGTGCTGCTCGATCATCTGTACATTTATTAAATGCAAGTGCTTTAGCTGCATTAGCATTACCGATAACATCTATTTTAGCATTACTGCCAATTAACCCAGATATAGAAGTCTCTTATTTAACATGGAGCACTTATTTAACTAACTCTCTGGGAATTGATCTGGTTGCATTGCTTTTTTCTGGTATATTTTATTATGGCGCTAAACGAACTCAAAAGCGTGCAGAGTCAGGTGATAAAGATAGCGTCTGGGCATTGCAAGCAGAGAAACAAACTGATGATCGCTCTGATAAAGATTTTGATGATGATTTTGACCCTAATCTCGCGCTGCCTACTCCACGGCGGCAACGAGAATGGCAAACAGATTATTAATTGGATTTAATCGAGCAATTTGAAATTTTATAAAAAGGCTTAGTTAGAACACTAAGCCTTTTTTAGTTGTTAGCTTATGGTGCTATCTATTCATTAAAATAATTAATTATTAACATGAATGCCACCTTCGCCTTGAGCAATTCCTGTTCTTACCATATTAATCACGCCTGAACCTGTATTGGTTAATCCAATGAGAGCTGCCATAACAGTTTTTGACACACCTTCTTTATCAACTGAGCAAGGGCCTGCCAGCATTTGTGCAATACTCAGGGAAAGGTTCTGTACATACTTTAATGCATCTTTATCTCCGCCCACTAATACGGAAAAGAAAATCAGATTAAATAGGCCGAGAATACTTTCAGTAAAGGAAAACACAAAATCAATATCAATAAAATCATCGGGGCCACTTTGATTAGCATAAGCGACACAGTCATTGACACAGAATAACGCTTGGTAAACCGTGATAAACATTTCGTAATTATACCAGGAGCGCATTGGATCATTTTCATCAAGGTATCCTAGTTTTATACCCATTGAAATTATTCCAGCTGCGCTAGCGATAATACCTGTGGGTATTTTAATAG